>NZ_JBSVWF010000108.1:0-8738 GCF_054071635.1 Pseudomonas sp. SDO52101_S400
CAACGATGTTCACATCCAGAGAAGCATTTGCCGTGGTGCCGTTGTCATCCACCACCGTGACGGCGAATTGCTCGCTCAGGGTGTTGGCGCCGTTGGCGGTCGGGTGTGCGTCGTTGTGATCGAGGGTGTAGCTGTAGCTCACGACTCCGGTCGTGGCGTTGAACCCGGTGATGGTCAGCGTGCTGCCCAACGGAGTCGTGACGGATTGCGGGAAGCCTGCGGCTACACCGTTAGTGACAACGGCGATGCCGCCCACGGTTAGCGTAGTCACACCGTCCAGCGCCGTAATGGTGAACGTGCCGCTTTGGGTCAACGCTGTGGCGTCCGGCGCACTGCCGGTGCTGAGGTTTTTCTCGAAGACAGTGAGTTCACCACCGTTCACATCGAGGCCGCTGATAACCACCGGATCGTCGTTGTTGTGAATTTGCAGAACGAGGTTCGCGGTGCTGGTGTCGCCGTCCGAATCGGTGATGGTGTAGGTGAAAGTCTCGGTGCCGTTTCCGCCGCCGTGCAGGGCTTTGAAGTCAGCGTCATTCGGATTGACGGTGTAGGTGTAAGTGCCGTTGGCGTTCAACACCAGAGTGCCGTAGGTCCCGGTGAAAGTGCCGGCGGTGATCGGGCCAGTCGGTACACGGTCGGCACCCTGTACGTCGTTGGTCAGGACGTTACCGGTCAGGGTCAGGTTGGTTTCCGAAGCCGTACCGGTGTTGCTGTCATCGACGGCCTTTGGCAGGTCATCAACGATGTTCACATCCAGAGAAGCGTTAGCCGTGGTGCCGTTGTCATCCACCACGGTGACGGCGAACTGTTCGCTCAGAGTATTGGCGCCGTTGGCAGTCGGATGCGCGTCGTTGTGGTCGAGGGTGTAGCTGTAGCTGACGACGCCGGTTGTGGCATTGAATCCGGTGATGGTCAGCGTACTGCCCAACGGAGTCGTGACCGATTGCGGAAAGCCTGCGGCTACACCGTTAGTGACAACGGCAATGCCGCCCACGGTCAACGTTGTTACGCCGTCCAAAGCAGTGATGGTGAAAGTACCGCTCTGAGTCAGCGCAGTAGCATCCGGTGCACTGCCGGTGCTGAGGTTTTTCTCGAAAACGGTGAGTTCACCACCGTTTACGTCCAGGCCGTTGATGATCACCGGATCGTCGTTGTTGTGGATCTGCAGCACCAGGTTGGCAGTGCTGGTATCGCCGTCCGAGTCAGTGATGGTGTAAGTGAAGGTTTCCGTGCCGTTGCCACCGCCGTGCAGGTTCTTGAAGTCGGCGTCGTTAGGGTTGACGGTGTAGGTGTAAGAACCGTCTGCATTCAGCACCAGAGTGCCGTAGGTCCCGGTGAAAGTGCCTGCAGTGATCGGGCCGGCATTGGGGCCGGTCGGGACGCGGTCGGCGCCCTGCACGTCGTTGGTCAGGACGTTGCCAGTCAGCGTCAGGTTGGTTTCCGAGGCCGTGCCGGCGTTGCTGTCGTCCACACCTTTCGGCAGATCGTCGACGATGTTCACGTCCAGCAAAGCGTTGGCCGTGGTGCCGTTATCGTCCACGACAGTGACGGCGAACTGCTCGCTCAAAGTGTTCGCGCCGTTGGCAGTCGGATGAGCGTCATTGTGGTCCAGGGTGTAGCTGTAGCTGACGACACCGGTCGTGGCATTGAACCCGGTGATGGTCAGCGTGCTGCCCAGCGGAGTCGTGACCGATTGCGGAAAGCCTGCGGCCACGCCGTTGGTGACGACCGCGATTCCGCCCACGGTCAGCGTGGTCACGCCGTCCAGCGCGGTGATGGTGAAGGTGCCACTTTGAGTCAGCGCAGTAGCATCCGGCGCGCTGCCAAGCGCCAGGTTTTTCTCGAAAACCGTCAGCTCACCACCTTCGACATTCAACCCATTGATCAGCACCGGATCGTCGTTGTTGTGGATCTGCAACACCAGATTCGCGGTGCTGGTATCACCATCGGAATCACGCAGGGTGTAGGTAAACGTTTCGGTGCCATTACCGCCGCCATGCAACGCTTTGAAGTCGACGTCGCTGGTGTTGAGCGTGTAGGTGTAAGTGCCGTTTGCGTTCAGCACCAGGGTGCCGTAAGTCCCGGTGAACGTACCGGCAACCACCGGGCCACTGTTGGGGCCGACGGGAATGCGGTCGGCGCCTTGCACGTCGTTGGTCAGGACGCTGCCGGTCAGGCTCAGGTTGGTTTCCGAAGCGGTGCTGGCGTTGCTGTCATCCACCGCTTTGGGCACGTCGTCGGTGATGTTCACATCCAGCGAGCCGGTAGCGGTGTCGCCGTTGCTGTCGCCGGCGATCACCGTGAAATGTTCGCTGAGGCTGTTGGCGCCGTCACCCGCTGGGTGGGCGTCGTTGCCGTTGAGGGTGTAGCTGTAAGTGACCGTGCCGTTTGCCGGGTTGTAACCGGTGATGGTCAGGGTGTTGCCCAGTTGCGTGATGATCGATTGCGGGAAACCGACGGGCACGCCGCCGACGATCACGCTGATGCCGCCGATGCTCAAGCTGGTCAGGCCGTCGGGCGCCGAGATGCTGAAGCTGCCGGCCTGGGTCAGCGCACCAGGGTTGGCGGCGGAGCCGTCCGGCAGATTGGCTTCGTTGAGCGTCAGTTCGCCCCCGGGCACATCGAGGCCTGTGAGGGTGACCAGGTTATTGACCGGTGGCGGGATGACCGGCGCAGGCGTGTTGTCGCCGTTGTCGATGACTGCGTTGTGACGCTCTTGTGGAAACTCGGGAATGCCACCAAAGCCGGCCGTGGGGAAACCGATGACCGGATCGACCCGGCCACCCACTTCGGTCAGCAACACAAAACTGTGACCACCGCCCTTGCCGCCATTGGTGTCACCGGGGGCATCGGGACCCGCTGCGGTGGCTTCGGCAGATTTGGTCGGGTCGTCACCGGCGGCAATGGCTTTCTGGATCTGCGCGACGTCGGTGAGTTGCGCATCGCTCGGGGTCAGCGCTTCCGGGGCATCCACATGTGGCGCGTGGTTGGCCAGCAATTGTCCGGTCATGGTCAGGCTGCTGTCCCGGCCCAGGGTCAGTTCCTGGCCGTTTTGCAGATGGACGGCGACCGCCCCCTCCGCGCCCGTGATCAATTGATCTCCGGCAAACAGTCGATCGCCTTCAACCAATGCGCGCCGACTTCCGTCAGCCGATTGAGCGAAAACCTGACCAATGACTTTAGTGACGGTCCCGATGAGCGTTGCCATGTGCATTTCCTCCGCTGCCGACCACCGTCGGCACTGGTTCGCGAAGCAGCCCATGGCTCAAGCGGGTTGTCGGGGCGACGCTCGCACCTCGACAGTTCGTTTCGCAGGTTGTGCAAATTCAGAAACCCCAGCGCCATCAAGCACTTGGAATCCCTGATCGATGCAGCACGCCCACTAGCGCTACGTAACGGTGGTGAATCACCCGAGTGACAAAAAACTGTCGCTCATTGGCCGCTACGCGTCCCTCCCCTTTAGCAGTACTTCGCCCGTATGTCGCAAAGTGAGTGGAACTTTCCTCAAGCCTTTCTGCACTCCCTAAAGCACATAAAACAAAGGCTTTCGAGAGGAACAATGTGCTGGATTTGGCGAAGCGCATAAGTTTTTTTTGGCATAAGCCATATGAAAATTTTTTCTTAGCTACGCTTCAGGATGTTCTTAGCTCTGTTGTTACAGGCATGAAACGCTTACTACTAAAAATATCGTCAATAAATTGGCGACAGCGATACACCATCAGGACTCAGGGAGATGCACCCATGCGCGTTCTAACCCCCCTCTGCAGCGCGGTTTTGCTGGCCATGGCTTGCACTTCCCAAGCCCAGGCCATGAACCTCACCGAAGCCATTCAGAGCACTATCGCGACCCACCCGGAACTGGCTTCGCGCGTGGACGCCAAACTGTCGGCCGATGAACAGGTGAAAGTCGCCAAGGGTGGCTTCTATCCGTCGGTGGATCTGAACGCTGCTTACGGGCGCGGTTACAGTGACAACACCAATACCCGTTCGCTGACCCCGAGCGGCCACAACACTGAAATCCTCAATTACACCCAGTCCGAGCTGCGTCTGCGGCAGATGCTCTTCGACGGTTTCAACACCGCCAACGAGGTCGAGCGCACCAAAGGCGTGTCCAATTCGCGTGCGTATTACGCGCAAGGCACCGCCCAGGACCTGGCCTTGCGCACCATCGAGGTCTACCTCGAAGTGCTCAAGCGCCGCGAACTGGTGACCCTGGCCAAGAACAACCTGCAGGCGCATTTGCGCGTCAATGACCAGATCGGCCTGCGCACTCAGCGCGGCATCGGCAGCACCGCCGACTCCGATCAGTCGGTTGCCCGTAAGGCGCTGGCGCAGAACAACCTCGACACTGCCGAAGTCGATCTGGCGGATGCCGAATCGAACTTCTACGCCGTGGTCGGGCGCATGCCCGATGAATTGGAAGAGCCGGCCTCGACCCGTGGCGAATTGCCGACCTCTTTGCCGGAAGCCCAGCAGAGCATGGTGGAGAACAACCCGTATCTGAAATCCGCCCAGGCCGACGTGCAATCGGCCGAGAGCCAGTACGAAGTCGCCAAGTCGCCGTTCTACCCACGCTTCGATGCGGAAGCGGCGGTCGGCGCCAACAACAACGTGCAGGGTGACGAGGGCCATGACAATGAATGGCGCGTCGGCGTGGTGATGAACTACAACCTGTTCCGTGGCGGCAGCGACAAAGCCCGCCTGGCCTCCGATGCGCACCAGATCAACCAGGCCATGGACATCCGCAACAACGCCCTGCGCCAGCTCAACGAGAACATTCACCTGGCCTGGAACGCCATGGTCAACGCCAAGAAACAGACCCCGACCGCCCGCGAATACGCAGAAACCACCAAGCGTGTACGCGCCGCGTATCAGGATCAGTTCGGCCTCGGCCAACGCACCCTGCTCGACCTGCTCGACAGCGAAAACGAGCTGTACAACGCCAACCGCCGCTACACCGAAATCCGCTACACCGAGGAGTTTTCGATGTACCGCGTGCTGGCGAACATGGGTCAGTTGCTGAGCAAGCAACGGGTGGTACTGCCCGCCGATGCGATTGCCGCTACCGAGGTGAAGAACGAGGCGCGCTTGCCTGAACTGAAGTAGTCCCGATGATGTAGCCAGGGAGCGATCAATATGACCAGCATGGAACCCGGAGCCTCCGGGATCGATCCGCGGCTGAGCTTCGATGACCCGTTACTCGACGGTCTGTTGATCCTCTGCAAACTGCATGGCGCGACGGTCAGTCGCGCCAGCCTGAGCGCCGGGCTGCCCCTGGACAAACAACGCCTGAGCCTGGACTTGCTGCCCCGTGCAGCGGCCCGGGCCGGGTTGCAGGCGCGGCTGCTGCGCCGCGACCTCAAGGACATCTCCCCGCTGAACCTGCCGGTGCTGTTGCTGCTGGGCAACGGACGCACGGCGGTTCTGCGGCGTTTTGCCGATGACGGCAAGGCGCTGATCCTGCCCAGTGAAGCCGATGGCGGCGAGCAGTGGGTCAGCCGCGAAGAACTCACCGAACACTACACCGGCCAGGCCTTGTTCGCCCGGCCACGGCATGAACTGGAAGACCTGCGCTCACCGCTGGTGCCAAGGGTCCACGCCTGGTTCCGCGACACCCTGAAACTGTCGAAATGGCTGTACAGCGACGCGATCCTCGCCAGCTTCCTGATCAACCTGCTGGGCCTGATGGTGCCGCTGTTCGTCATGCAGACCTACGACCGCGTGGTGCCGAACCAGGCCACGTCGACCCTGTGGGTGCTGGCCATCGGATTGCTGATCGGCACCGGCTTCGAGCTGGTGTTGCGGGTGGTGCGTGCGCACCTGCTGGACACCGCTGGCAAGAAGACCGATGTGATCCTTTCCGCGACGTTGTTCGAGCGCATCACCGGCATGGCGATGAAGGCGCGTCCGGCGACCATCGGCGGATTCGCCCAGAGCATTCACGACTTTCAGGGGCTGCGGGAATTCCTCACCGCCGTGACCCTGACCAGCCTGATCGACCTGCCGTTCGTGGTGCTGATGCTGGTGGTGATCGGTCTGCTGGGCGGCTGGCTGGTGGTGATTCCGCTGCTGGCGTTTCCGATCACGATTGTGTTCGCGATGATCATTCAGGCTCGCCTGCGCGACACCGTGCAGAAAAGCCTGAGCCTCGGCGCCGAGCGTCAGGCGTTGCTGATCGAAACCCTCGGCGGCCTGGAAACCCTCAAGGCCTGCAGCGCCGAAAGCGAGCGCCAGCACAAATGGGAAAGCACCCATGGCGCCCTCACCCGCCTCGACAGCCATGCGCGCAACCTCTCGGCGCTGGCCACCAACGGCACGCTGTTCATCCAGCAGTTCTCGGGGATGGCGACCATCGTCGCCGGGGTCTACAGCATCATTGCCGGCAACCTCAGCGTCGGTGCGCTTGTCGCAAGTTACATGCTCGGCAGTCGCGTGCTCGCGCCACTGGGCCAGATCGCCGGGTTGATTACCCGCTACCAGCAAGCGCAACTGACCATGAAAAGCACCGACGCGCTGATGGCCCTGCCTCAGGAACGCGACGGCAAACAGCGGCCGCTGGAGCGCACGCAATTGCAAGGCGCGCTGGACGCCAATGCAGTGACCTTCCACTACAACGGCCAGAACGCCCCGGCGCTGAGCAACGTCAGTTTCAGCGTCAAACCCGGCGAGCGGATCGGCATCATCGGCCGCAGCGGCTCCGGCAAAAGCACCCTCGCAAGGCTGGTGATGGGCTTCTATGAACCGGAAGAAGGCCAACTGCTGCTCGACGGACTCGACCTGCGGCAACTGGATGTCGCCGACCTGCGCCAGCAGATCGGTTACGTCGCCCACGACCTGCCGCTGCTGGCCGGCAGCCTGCGCGACAACCTTACACTCGGCGCCCGCTACGTCAGCGACTCGCGGATGCTCGAAGTTGCCGAACTGACCGGCGTCACCGAACTTGCCCGCCAACACCCGCAAGGCTTCGACCGACCAGTGGGCGAACGCGGGCAATTGCTCTCCGGCGGGCAACGCCAGGCGGTGTTGCTGGCGCGAGCGCTGTTGCTCGACCCGCCGATCATGCTGCTCGACGAACCCACCAGCGCCATGGACAACAGCAGCGAAGACGTCCTGCGCCAGAAGCTTCACGGCTGGGTGCAAGGCAAAACGCTGCTGCTGGTCACCCACCGCACCTCGATGCTGAGCCTGGTGGACCGGTTGCTGGTGCTGGACAACGGCCGGATCGTCGCCGACGGTCCGAAAGAAGCGGTCATCGATGCACTGCGCAAGGGCCGGGTCGGCTCGGCGGCGGTCTAGGAGTTGCCCATGTCTGCTTCCTCTTCTTCAAAACCTCGCGGTTACTTCGACAGTTTCGGCAAAAGCGCCGAAGCCGAATTCATGCCGGAAACCGCCGGCGCGTCGCTGCAGGACTCGCCGCGCTGGTCGCGGATCACCGTGTGGCTGGCGGCGGCACTGCTGATCAGCGCGCTGGTCTGGGCCAAGTTTGCGGTGCTCGAAGAAGTGACCATGGGCGAAGGCAAGGCGATTCCGTCGAGCAAGGTCCAGGTGATCCAGAACCTCGAGGGCGGGATCGTCACCGAAATCTTCGTGCGTGAAGGACAAATGGTGAACAAGGGCGACACCCTGCTGCGCCTGGATGACACGCGGTTTCTGTCGAACAAGGGTGAAAGCGAGGCGGATCGCTATGCATTGATGGCTCAGGTCGAGCGGTTGTCGGCAGAGTCCGAAGGCCGGCCAATGAAGCTTTCGGACGAGGTCGTCAGCAAGGCGCCACAGGTGGCCGAAGACGAACGTGCGCTGTACGACCAGCGCCAGCGGCGACTGGCCAGTGAGCAACGCACCCTCACCGAACAGCTGCGGCAGAAGACCCAGGAGCTGGCGGAATTTCGCTCCAAGCAGGGTCAGTACAGTTCCAGCCTGGCGCTATTGCAGCAAGAGATGAACATGTCGTCGCCGCTGGTGGGCACCGGGGCGGTGTCGCCGGTGGAGATCCTGCGGCTCAAACGCAGCGCGGTGGAAATTCGTGGATCGTTGAACGCCACGACGCTGGCGATTCCCCGGGCCGAATCGGCGATCAACGAGATCAAGAGCAAGATCGACGAATCGGAACAAACCTTCCGCTCGGACGCGGCCAAGGACCTCAACCAGAAGCGCACCGACCTGTCGAAAATCACTGCGTCGAGCATCGCCATCGACGACCGCGTCAGCCGCACCACCGTGACCTCGCCGGTGCACGGGGTGATCAAGCAATTGAAGGTCAACACCATCGGCGGTGTGGTCCAGCCGGGCAGCGACATGGTGGAAATCGTGCCGCTGGAAGACAACCTGCTGATCGAAGCCAAGGTCCGTCCGCAGGACGTGGCATTCCTGCATCCGGGCCAGAAAGCCATGGTCAAGTTCAGCGCCTACGACTACACGATCTACGGCGGGCTCAGCGCCAAGCTTGAGCTGATTGGTGCCGATACCATTACCGATGACAAGGGCAACAGCTTCTACCTGATCCAGGTGCGCACCGACAAAAACCATTTGGGCGGGGACGTAAAACCGCTGCTGATCATTCCGGGGATGGTTGCCACGGTGGACATCATCACCGGGGAGAAAAGCGTGCTGGATTACCTGCTCAAACCGGTGCTCAAAGCGCGGACCGAGGCGATGCGTGAGCGCTAGTGATGATCCGGAATTTGGGGTGAATAATCTGGCCTCTTCGCGAGCAAGCCCGCTCCCACATTTGAAATGCG
>NZ_JBSVWF010000109.1:0-8649 GCF_054071635.1 Pseudomonas sp. SDO52101_S400
TTTGATTTCTTGCGGCCAAAGGTCAAGCGAGAAGGCTTAACTGATCGGCATTACCCCGATGGGTGCTTTCTTATCAGCTTTCAGCAGATCACTGCCCCGGCTGTGCCTGAGAAAGAATCAGCTTGCCTTCCTTGTCTACCGGAATCTGGTTGCCCGGATCACGATCCATCCGCACCTTGCCTTCCTTGCCGTCCAGCGAATAGCGGACGTCATAACCTACGACCTTGTCGCTGATGTCATTCACCGTATTACAGCGAGTCTGGGTGGTGGTGTAGGTATCGCGATTCTGCATGCCTTCCTGCACCTTGTTGCCGGCATAACCGCCACCGACCGCACCGGCCACCGTGGCAATTTTCTTGCCGGTGCCGCCGCCGATCTGGTTACCCAGCAAACCACCCGCCACGGCACCGATGGCGGTACCGAGAATCTGATGTTGATCCTTGACCGGCGCCTGCCGGGTCACAGCGACGTCCTTGCATACTTCACGTGGAGTCTTGATCTGTGTCTTGACCGGTTCGACAGCCAAAACCTGCGCATACTCAGGGCCGCTTTTAACCAGGCTGTAGGTGGCAACAGCACCCCCGGCAGTCACACCGACAGCACCCAATACCGCACCAACCAGTAACGACTTGTTCACATGAACCTCCTGACCATCACATGCGGGACGCGCCCGCGCTTCTCCCAGCCTTGGAGCAAAAAAAAAGACGCGAGTTCAACTCGCGTCTTTTTTGCCTCGTACCGCCGAAAGAATGCTCTGAAATCAAGAGCCTCAAGGACGGTCGTCGACTTCCTTCTCGGTATTGGCCGGCGGAATCAGATCTTCTGTCGACAGATTCAGCCAGATCAACACCACGTTGGCGATGTAGATCGACGAGTAAGTACCCGCCAGAACACCGATAAACAGGGCGATGGAGAAGCCGAACAGGTTGTCCCCACCGAAGAACAGCAGCGCCGCAATCGCCAGAAGCGTGGAGATCGAAGTGGCCATGGTGCGCAACAGGGTCTGGGTGGTCGAGATGTTGATGTTCTCGATCAGCGAAGCCTTGCGCAGCACGCGGAAGTTCTCACGCACCCGGTCGAATACAACGATGGTGTCGTTCAGCGAGTAACCGATGATCGCCAGCACCGCCGCCAGCACCGTCAGGTCGAAGGTGATCTGGAAGAACGACAGGATACCTACGGTCACGATCACGTCGTGAATCAGCGAAACGATGGCGCCGACTGCGAATTTCCACTGAAAGCGGAAAGCCAGGTAGATCAGGATGCCGCCGAGTGCCAGCAGCATGCCGAGGCCGCCCTGGTCGCGCAGTTCTTCACCGACCTGCGGGCCGACGAACTCGACACGCTTGACGGTCGCCGGGTTGTCACCGCCGACCTTCTGCAACGCTTCTGCAACCTGATGGCCCAGTTGCGGGTCTTCACCCGGCATACGCACCAGCAAATCGGTGGTTGCACCGAAGTTCTGCACGATGGCTTCGTGGTAACCGGAAGTCACCAGTTGCTCACGCACTTTGGTGACGTCAGCCGGACGTTCGTAGGTCAGCTCGATGAGCGTACCGCCGGTGAAGTCCAGACCCCAGTTCATGCCCTTGTGGAAGACGCTGAAAATAGCCAGCACCGTAAGAAACACTGTGACGCCGAACGCAAAGTTGCGAACGCCCATGAAGTTGATTGTACGTAACATGGCAGCCCCTTAAATCCACAACTTCTTGAAGTCACGTCCGCCGAAGATCAGGTTGACCATTGCGCGGGTCACCATGATGGCCGTGAACATCGAGGTAAAGATCCCGAGGGACATGGTCACTGCGAAACCTTTGACCGGGCCCGTGCCCATCGCAAAGAGAATGCCGCCGACCAACAATGTTGTCAGGTTGGCGTCGAGAATCGCGGTGAATGCCCGGCCGAAGCCTTCGTTGATTGCACGCTGCACGGTCATGCCGGCGGCGATCTCTTCACGGATCCGCGAGAAGATCAGCACGTTGGCGTCGACCGCCATACCCATGGTCAAAACGATACCGGCGATACCCGGCAAAGTCAGGGTTGCACCCAGCAGCGACATCAGCGCCAGCAGCAGCACCATGTTCACCGCCAGTGCGACGGTGGCGATCAGGCCGAAGAAGCGGTAGATGGCGATAATGAACAGCGAGACGAACAGCATGCCCCACAGCGATGCATCGATACCTTTGGTGATGTTGTCCGCCCCCAGGCTAGGGCCGATGGTACGTTCTTCAGCGAAGTACATCGGAGCAGCCAGACCACCGGCACGCAGCAGCAGCGCCAGCTCGGACGACTCGCCCTGGCCGTTCAGGCCGGTGATACGGAATTGCGCACCCAGCGGAGACTGAATGGTCGCCAGGCTGATGATTTTCTTCTCTTCCTTGAAGGTCTGCACCGGCACGTCTTTTTCGACGCCGTCGACCATCTGCTTGACGTAGGTGGTCACCGGGCGCTGTTCGATGAAGATCACCGCCATGCTGCGACCGACGTTGCTGCGGGTCGCGCGGTTCATCAGGTCACCACCGTGGCCATCCAGACGAATGTTCACTTCAGGCGTACCGTGCTGCGAATCGAAACCAGCCTTGGCATCGGTCACCTGGTCACCGGTGATGATCAGGCCACGCTCGATCTGTGCAGGAGGGCGCTTGCCTTCGCGGAACTCGAAAGTCTCGGAAGTAGCTTTCGAAGCACCCGGCTCTGCAGCCAGACGGAACTCCAGGTTGGCCGTCTTGCCGAGGATACGCTTGGCTTCGGCAGTGTCCTGTACGCCCGGCAGCTCAACCACGATACGGTTGGCACCCTGACGCTGAACGATCGGTTCGGCAACACCCAGCTCGTTGACGCGGTTACGTACCGTGGTCAAGTTCTGCTTGATGGAGTATTCACGGATTTCCGCCAGCTTGGCCGGGGTCATCGCCAGACGCAGCACCGGTTGACCGTTGAGGTCAGCCGGAACAATGTCGAAATCGTTGAAGTTCTTGCGGATCAGCACGCGGGCCTGTTCACGGGAGTCAGCATCGCTGAAGCCCAGTTGAATGGCGCCATTGAGCTGCGGCAGGCTGCGATAACGCAGTTTTTCTTTGCGCAACAGGCTCTTGACGTCGCCTTCGTAGACTTTCAGGCGTGCATCGAGGGCTTTGTCCATGTCCACTTCCAGCAGGAAGTGCACACCACCGGACAAGTCCAGACCCAGCTTCATCGGATGCGCGGCCAGGCTGCGCAGCCATTGCGGGGTGGTCTGTGCCAGGTTCAGCGCGACGACGTAGTCATCACCCAATGCCTTGCGGACAACGTCTTTGGCCGGCAACTGGTCTTCAGCCTTGGTCAGACGGATCAGACCGCCCTTGCCGTTCGCAGCCAGGCTCGAGGCCTTGACGTTGATCCCGGATTCCTTGAGCGCGGCGCTCACGCGATCCAGATCGGCCTGATTGACCTGCAGAGCCGTGCTGGCGCCGCTGATCTGAATGGCCGGGTCATCGGGGTATAGATTGGGAGCGGAATAAATCAGACCGATCGCCAGCACCGCCAGGATCAGAATGTATTTCCACAGAGGATATTTGTTCAGCATCACGCCGCCCGTTATGAACGCGGGGCGCCTTGCGCGCCCCGTCGATTGAGTAGAAGTTGGAACCTTAGATCGCTTTCAGCGTGCCCTTTGGCAGCGTGGCGGCGATGGCGCCCTTCTGGAACTTCATTTCCACGGTGTCGGAAACTTCCAGAACCACGAAGTCATCGGCCACTTTGGTGATCTTGCCGGCGATGCCGCCGGTGGTGACTACTTCGTCACCCTTCGCCAGGCTGCTCAGCAGGTTCTTCTGCTCTTTGGCGCGCTTGGCCTGTGGACGCCAGATCATCAGGTAGAAGATGACCAGGAAGCCGACCAGGAAAATCCACTCGAAGCCGCCGCCCATAGGCGCTGCAGCCGGTGCAGCCGCGTCAGCCATGGCATTAGAGATAAAAAAGCTCATTTAGCACTCCAGTTGCAAATGTTGAATCTTGGGGTCAGAAAACTCAGTCCAAAGGCGGAACGGGAAGCCCGCGTTTGGCGTAGAAGGCATCGACAAAGGCGGCCAATGTACCCTGTTGAATAGCCTCGCGCAAACCAGCCATCAGCACCTGATAATGGCGCAAATTGTGGATGGTATTGAGCATGCTGCCGAGCATTTCGCCGCACTTGTCCAGATGATGCAGATAAGCACGCGAGAAGTTCTGGCAGGTATAGCAATCGCAGGTCGGATCCAGCGGCGAATCATCATGGCGATGGAACGCGTTACGGATCTTCAGCACGCCTGTATCAATGAACAGATGCCCATTGCGGGCATTACGGGTTGGCATCACGCAATCGAACATGTCCACACCGCGGCGCACACCCTCAACCAGATCTTCCGGTTTGCCAACGCCCATAAGGTAACGAGGTTTGTCAGCCGGCATCATGCCAGGCAGATAATCCAGCACCTTGATCATTTCATGCTTGGGCTCACCCACCGACAGACCGCCGATAGCCAGACCGTCGAAGCCGATCTTGTCCAGCCCCTCCAGCGAGCGCATGCGCAGGTCCTGATGCATGCCACCCTGGACGATGCCGAACAACGCCGCCGTGTTGTCGCCATGGGCATTCTTCGAACGCTGGGCCCAGCGCAGCGACAGCTCCATGGACACACGGGCGACATCTTCGTCAGCCGGGTACGGGGTGCATTCGTCGAAAATCATCACGATGTCCGAACCCAAGTCACGCTGGACCTGCATCGATTCTTCCGGACCCATGAACACTTTCGAACCGTCGACCGGAGAGGCGAAGGTCACGCCCTCTTCCTTGATCTTGCGCATGGCGCCGAGGCTGAATACCTGGAAACCGCCGGAGTCGGTCAGGATCGGGCCTTTCCACTGCATGAAATCATGCAGGTCGCCATGCTCCTTGATCACTTCGGTGCCAGGACGCAGCCACAGGTGGAAGGTGTTGCCCAGAATGATTTCCGCGCCGGTGGCGACGATGTCACGCGGCAACATGCCCTTGACCGTGCCGTAGGTGCCCACCGGCATGAAAGCCGGGGTCTCGACGGTGCCACGCGGGAAGGTCAGGCGACCACGACGAGCCTTGCCATCGGTGGCAAGCAGCTCAAAAGACATACGACATTGGCGACTCAT
Organism: Pseudomonas sp. SDO52101_S400; assembly: GCF_054071635.1. Taxonomy (NCBI): domain Bacteria; kingdom Pseudomonadati; phylum Pseudomonadota; class Gammaproteobacteria; order Pseudomonadales; family Pseudomonadaceae; genus Pseudomonas; species Pseudomonas sp. SDO52101_S400. The sequence goes on from NZ_JBSVWF010000109.1 coordinate 5,143, forward strand.
TCTGTTTCCTCGGGGCCACGTGGCGCGGGGTTACGGGTGATAAACATCGCATCACCGTAGCTGAAAAAGCGGTATTCGTTGTCGACCGCGGCCTTATAAGCGGCCATGGTCTCGGGATAACCAGCGAACGCCGAGACCAGCATCAACAATGTGGATTCGGGCAAATGGAAATTGGTGACCAGGGCATCGACCACATGAAACGGCCGGCCCGGGAAAATAAAGATGTCGGTGTCACCGCTGAATGGCTTGAGCACACCATCACGGGCAGCACTTTCCAGCGAACGCACGCTAGTGGTGCCGACGGCAATTACCCGACCGCCACGGGCGCGGCAGGCCGCGACTGCATCGACCACATTCTGGCCGACTTCCAGCCACTCGCTGTGCATGTGGTGGTCTTCGATCTTCTCGACGCGCACTGGCTGGAACGTGCCGGCACCGACGTGCAGCGTGACGAACGCGGTCTCCACGCCCTTGGCGGCGATCGCTTCCATCAGTGTCTGGTCGAAATGCAGCCCGGCCGTCGGCGCTGCCACCGCGCCGAGCTTCTCGGCGTACACGGTCTGATAACGCTCGCGATCCGAGCCCTCATCCGGGCGATCAATATAGGGAGGCAGTGGCATATGCCCGACGCGGTCGAGTAGCGGCAGCACCTCTTCGGCGAAACCCAACTCGAACAGGGCGTCGTGGCGAGCCAGCATCTCGGCTTCGCCTCCACCGTCGATGAGGATCTTCGAACCCGGTTTCGGCGACTTGCTGGAGCGCACATGAGCCAGCACACGGTGCGTGTCGAGCACGCGTTCGATGAGAATTTCCAGCTTGCCGCCGGACGCCTTCTGACCGAACAGCCGGGCGGGAATCACCCGGGTATTATTGAACACCATCAGATCGCCCGGGCGCAGATGCTCAAGCAGATCAGTGAATTGACGGTGTGCCAGGGCACCGCTGACCCCATCCAGGGTCAACAGGCGACTACCGCGACGCTCGGCCAAAGGGTGGCGGGCGATCAGCGAATCAGGAAGCTCGAAGGTAAAGTCAGCAACGCGCATGATGGAGTTCGTCTAGCAGGGCCGGAAAGTCTAGCGGAAATATCGAAAATTGACCATGAAACGTGATTGACCAACGGTAGGTACCTCTCTATACTTCGCCGCCATTGAGCCCTGATGGCGGAATTGGTAGACGCGGCGGATTCAAAATCCGTTTTCGAAAGGAGTGGGAGTTCGAGTCTCCCTCGGGGCACCAAAATTAAAAAAGGTCTTGCTTAGCAAGGCCTTTTTTTTCGCCTGCCGGAAAGTAGCTGCCGTAGTAAGAGCAGGCTGCGATCTTTTGATCTTCCTCTGTTTCACCGACAGGACATCTCAAAGGATTCACTGCATGGAAACGTCACTGGAAACCGTCGCCCTGTTCTCCCTCAAGCTCGCTTACGAGGAAGAAGGCCTGAGCCCGATTCTGCGGGATGACATGGTCATGGGTGATTATCAGAAAGACGTATTCGAGTTGCTGGTGCGACGTGGGGATGTCGATACCATCCAGTTCAAGATGAACGAGTGCCTGGAATTGGCGATGGATGCGCTGGGTGGCGTTGAGAAACCGCTGGGGCGGGAACTGCACAAGTTGTCGACCGACTTCAGTCACGCGCAGTCGCTGGAGCAGCTGGATCAGCCGCTCCTCGCGCTCAAGGGTTATTTGAAGGACATTCTGTAATCAGACGCACGATCTGAAGAAACAGCCCCTCGGATTACTTGCGCACTTTTACCACTTGAATGTCGACGGGGAACCCGCCGGGCCCTTCCAGCTTCTTCCATCCCACGTATTGAAAAATCGTATCCCGATCGATGGTATCGCCCCTCTCCACCATTGCTCCGCCCAGCACCGCGACCTCTCTGTAGATTGCGCAACTGCCCTCATCGGGATGGGTGTTGTAGATCACATAAGGTTTGACGTATCGCACGGCGCGGAAACGTCGGCCACAACGCCAGTCGACCGTGATCATCAATGTCTTCAGATACGCTTCACCATCCATTTCCGGATCCTCGGCGATTTCGTGGAGCTTGCCGAGCTCGCCAACATCGCTAAAGCCCAGAGCGCGGGCGCGCTGGTATTCCGGGGACTCCAGATGCTCGGCCTGGGCCTTTAAGGCCTGCTGAAGAATCTCTTTGTCCTGAACATTATGTTCGTTGTTCCAGATCTCGGTCGCTTGGGCAATGACGTTTTCGCAACGGGCATAATCGGGAGAGGCCAGGTTTGCCTGGGTGAGGTGCTCACGATGAACGAAGACCGGTCGCATCAAGCTATCGACGCGGAACATCGCGTCCCTGGCAGCCATGATCCCGTTTTGAACGTCGTTCATCACTTGTTGAAAACGCTCACAATCGGAGAGGTATGCCTTCCAGGCGGACTCAGCGGGTTCGGCGGCAAGCGCCGGAGTTATTACAATTGCGAGGAAAGCGCTTAGCAGGCGCGAGACATAAGAAACGCTAGGCATGTGTAGTCCGTTACACAGATGAAGAAAGTGGCGCGAAGCTACTATTTTGCTATCTTGCCGTCCACTCTAGCTGGAAGTCTGTCGCCGCCTCCGTTATCACGCACTCGGGAATAAACCAATGGATGCTTTGTTGTGCTTGCTGGTGATGGCTGGAACTTGGCTGTGGGTGGTGAAACAACGGGGTGAGTGGAACCTGTTGCTTGGCAACCTTGCTGGCGCCGGAAGTAGCGTGGTAACCGGCATTGTGTTTACGCTGATTTACGACCGAGTCATTGGTACGACGATGGCGACGCCAAACCTGGATCGCAGTCTGGTGGTGTTCATCACAAGTGCGAGCGTTCTGGCGGGTGTATGGTTGTGGATTGCCAATCGCCGTCAACCGGAACATCCGGTTGCACGTCAGTTGCTGGGCGCGGTGTGTGGGTTTGCCGCCGGCATGGCGACCCTGCTGTTTATTGCTGTGAATTATTTCCCCAACATGTGATCGGACGGCGTGACCGTTTTGCTATTTTGCCGCCCATTGCTAGTGTTCACTTCGCAAAAAATCCCCTTTTTCCAGCTTCCCTCAAACTCGCCTATAAGGAAGAAGGCCTGAGCCCGCCCCTGCACGATGATCTGGTCATAAGTGATTACCAACGGGCTTTTTGCTGTCTGGGATAGTGTCCCTATCTCTTCAAAATAGTTCCACCCTCACCTGTCGAGACAGTCTCAACGGCAGCTTTGTCGATTTCTTGTTGCCACGCCCCTGGCAGCTTGGCGGCATCATCGTTGACTGCCACCGACACCTGAGAGGCCGAGAGAGCGCCACAGCCAGCCTCCAATGCGACTCCATTCAAGAAGCCTCACAAGGTAGCTCCAACCCTTCAGGGACGCCCTGGATAGCCTCTCACGAAATACCTACACTCCGCTGCCAATCGCACTTGTAGACAGCTCTTGCATTCGCAGACGCCTTAACTCAGTAGATTGCGATAGCCGCAAGGCGTCCGAGAATGCCGTACGAACTTTCCTGCGGGCAAAACAAAACC
>NZ_JBSVWF010000110.1:0-8557 GCF_054071635.1 Pseudomonas sp. SDO52101_S400
AGACCGAGTCGAACGCAGGATTTGAAGAGCACGAAGATCGGCTCCCTTTCCCCCTCGCCCCCTCTGGGGGAGAGGGCTGGGGTGAGGGGGATGGATCTAACAGACAGACATAACCTTGGAAATCACACTGAACCTCACATGACCTCACTGTCCCTCACCCATCTCGCCTGGACACCTCTGGGCCACGGCCACTGCCATCACCAGTTCCAGCTGCGTGACGCTTCATTGCAAGTGGCCGCCGGTGAGTTCGTCGGGCTGATCGGGCCCAATGGCAGCGGCAAGACCAGCCTGTTGCGCTGCGCCTACCGCTTCAGTCAGCCGGAGCACGGTGAGGTCAAACTCGGGCACCACAACGTCTGGAAGCAATCCTCACGCTGGTGCGCACAACGCATCGCTGTGGTCCTGCAGGAATTTCCCGATGCGTTCGGCCTGACCGTCGAAGAAGTGGTCGCCATGGGCCGCACGCCGCACAAAGGCCTGTTCGACGGCGACACGCTGGAAGACCGCCACCTCGCCACTCAGGCCCTCAAATCCGTGGGACTGGACGGCTTCGAAGACCACGCGTTCGCCACGCTGTCCGGCGGTGAAAAACAGCGGGTGATCCTGGCACGCGCCCTGACCCAGCAACCGCAACTGCTGATCCTCGACGAACCGACCAACCACCTCGACCCGCGTTATCAGCTGGAGCTGCTGCAACTGGTCAAGCGCTTGCAGATCGGCACGTTGGCGAGCATCCACGACCTGAACCTCGCCGCCGCGTTCTGCGACCGTTTGTATGTGATCAACCACGGTCGCATCGTCGCCAGCGGCACCCCGCAACAAGTCCTCACCGTCGAACTGCTGCGCGACGTGTTTGGCGTAGAAGCATTGATCGACTCCCACCCCCTCCACGGCTACCCGCGAATCACCTGGATAACCCGACCATGACTGTGCGCTCCCTGCTTTGCCTCGCTCTGCTGCTGGGCACCACCCACGCCTTTGCCGAGGCCACGAAGTACCCGCTGACGATCCAGAGCTGCGACCGTGAAGTGACCTTCAAGGAAGCGCCGAAGCACGCGGTCAGCCACGACATCAACATGACCCAGATGATGCTCGCTCTCGGCCTCAAGTCGAAGATGGCCGGCTATAGCGGTGTCAGTGGCTGGAAATCGGTGACGCCGCAAATGCAGTCACTGCTCGACGGTTTGCCAGAGTTGGCGGCGAAGTACCCGTCGGTGGAAACCCTGCTCAACGCCAACGTCGATTTCTTCTTCGCCGGCTGGGATTACGGCATGCGCGTCGGCGGTGATCTCACACCGCAGACCCTGCAACCGCTGGGTATCAACGTCTATGAGCTGACCGAATCCTGCGCCTTCGTGATGAAGCGCCCGGCCGCGACGCTGGAGGACACCTACAACGACCTGCGCAACCTCGGCAAAATCTTCGACGTGCAGGATCGCGCCAACGCGCTGATCGCCGACATGCAAAGTCAGGTCGCGGACATCCGCAAGGACCTGCCCGCCGAGAAACCACGGGTGTTCCTGTACGACAGTGGCGAAGACCGCGCCATGACCTCCGGCCGCCTCGGCATGCCGCAAGCGCTGATCGATGCTGCTGGCGGACGCAACATTCTCGATGACGTCGAGGCGAGCTGGACCCGGGTCAACTGGGAAACCGTTGTCGAGCGCAATCCGCAGGTAATCGTGATCGTCGACTACAGCGAAATCACCGCCGAGCAGAAGATTGAATTCCTGCTGAAGAACAAGGCCCTGCAATCGGTGGACGCGATCAAGAACCAGCGCTTCATCGTCATCCCTTATGTGCAGGCCACCCCGGGGATCGACAACGTGCTGGCAGTTGAAACCCTGGCCAAAGGGTTCCACGGCGAATGAGCAATCGTCGTTACAGCTGGTTGCTGATCGCCCTCGGCGCGGTGCTGCTGGTGTCGTGCGTGGTGTCGCTGGGCTTCGGCCCGGCGCGGGTGCCGGTGGACGTGGTGTGGTGGATTCTGCTGCACAAGCTGTTCGGCCTCGGCGTGCCGGACTGGAGCGCCGGCCAGGAGCACATCGTCTGGCTGATCCGCGTGCCGCGCATGTTGCTCGGTGCGTTGGTCGGCGCCGGACTGGCGCTGATCGGTGCGGTGCTGCAAGCGGTAACGCGCAATCCGCTGGCCGATCCGCACCTGCTCGGCGTCACCTCTGGCGCCACCCTCGGCGCAGTAATCGTGGTGCTGCACGTCGGTGAAATCGTCGGCCTGCTGACCTTGCCGATCGCCGCGTTCATCGGCGCGTTGTCGAGCATGTTTCTGGTGCTGGGCATCGCCAACCGTCAGGGCCGGTTGGACAGCGATCGTCTGCTGCTGTGCGGTGTAGCGGTGTCGTTCGTGATGATGGCGATCGCCAATCTGCTGTTGTTCATGGGCGATCATCGCGCCAGTTCGGCGGTGATGTTCTGGATGCTCGGCGGCCTCGGTCTGGCGCGCTGGGAGTTGTTGGCGGTGCCGGCACTGAGCGTGTTGCTCGGGTTGATTCTGTTGATCGGCATGGCCCGACCACTGAACGCCTTGATGGCCGGCGAACAGACTGCCGTCACCCTTGGCCTGAACGCGCGGGCGGTGCGTCTGCGGGTGTTCGTGATTGCTTCGCTGATGACCGGGGTTCTGGTATCGATCAGTGGCTCCATCGGTTTTGTCGGACTGATGGTGCCGCACATTGCCCGGCGTCTGATCGGTGCAGAACATCGGCGCCTGCTGCCGGTATGCGTGCTGCTCGGCAGTGTGTTTCTGGTGTGGGTCGATGTCGCCGCACGCACGCTGATCGCTCCCGAAGACCTGCCCATCGGCGTCGCCACGGCAGCGCTCGGCGGGCTGTTTTTCATCGGCCTGATGCGCCGCCGCTGAGCCTGCCTTAGACTGCGCACCCGATTTTTCTCAGGATGAGTGTCATGTTGAAAGCAGCTGTTGTCGCGTTGTTGTTTGTGGGATCCAGCGCGGTGCTGGCCGATACGACCGTCGATGTCTCGAAGATCTACGGCAAGATCAAATTCGTCGACAGCTTCCCCGATTACAAGGTGAAGGTCGTGGACTCGTTTCCCGACCTCAAAGTGAAGAAAGTCGACTCGTTCCCGGACTCGGCCGGCAAATGGAAAACCGTCGACAGCTTTCCCGACTACAAAATCCAGATCGTTGATTCCTTCCCTGATTTCACCATCAAGTACGTCGATTCGTTCCCCGGTGTGAACTGAGTTCCACCCGACACCGCTGCCGCCTCGCGGCAGCACCACAATGAAGCACTTCCCCGCACCACACCCTGCCGCCTGTCCCCTCCTGGTGCGCCGCCTCTGCGCGAAACCGCTCTAAACCGACCTTTTGCTGCCCGATCCCGACCGGGCACAGCCCTTGCAAAACAGCCTTCAGTCGTTCGCATCTGCCAACCATAAAAAACTTTAACGTTCGTGGAGATCGCACAATGAAGCGTCGCAGTTTGATCAAGGCTTTCACACTCACGGCATCCATTGCCGCGATGGGCATGACCTGGACGGTACAGGCCGCCGAGACCATCAAGGTCGGGATTCTGCATTCGTTGTCCGGCACCATGGCGATCTCCGAAACATCGCTCAAAGACATGGCGTTGATGACCATCGACGAGATCAACGCCAAGGGCGGGGTGAACGGCAAGATGCTGGAACCGGTGGTGGTCGACCCCGCGTCGAACTGGCCGCTGTTCGCGGAAAAGGGCCGGCAGTTGCTGACTCAGGACAAGGTCGCGGTGGTGTTCGGGTGCTGGACTTCGGTGTCGCGCAAATCGGTGCTGCCGGTGTTCGAAGAACTCAACGGCCTGCTGTTCTACCCGGTGCAATACGAAGGCGAAGAAATGTCGCCGAACGTGTTCTACACCGGTGCTGCGCCGAACCAGCAAGCGATCCCGGCGGTTGAATATCTGATGAGCGAAGAAGGCGGCAGCGCCAAACGCTACTTCCTGCTCGGCACCGACTACGTCTATCCGCGCACCACCAACAAGATCCTGCGTTCGTTCCTGCACTCCAAAGGCGTAGCGGATAAAGACATCGAAGAGGTCTACACCCCGTTCGGCCACAGCGACTATCAAACCATCGTCGCCAACATCAAAAAATTCTCGGCCGGCGGCAAGACCGCTGTGATCTCGACCGTCAACGGCGACTCCAACGTGCCGTTCTACAAAGAGCTGGCCAACCAGGGGCTGAAGGCGACCGATGTACCGGTGGTGGCGTTCTCGGTGGGCGAAGAAGAGTTGCGCGGCATCGACACCAAACCGCTGGTGGGCAACCTCGCGGCGTGGAACTACTTCGAGTCGGTGGAGAACCCGGTGAACAAGAAGTTCGTCGATGACTGGAAGGCTTACGCGAAGAAACACAACCTGCCGGGCGCCGACAAGGCCGTGACCAACGACCCGATGGAAGCCACTTACGTCGGCATCCACATGTGGGCGCAGGCGGTGGAGAAAGCCAAATCGACCGACGTCGACAAGGTCCGCGAAGCCCTCGGCGGCCAGACCTTCGCCGCGCCGTCCGGCTACACCCTGACCATGGACAAGACCAATCACCACCTGCACAAACCGGTGATGATCGGCGAGATCCAGGCCGACGGTCAGTTCAACGTGGTGTGGCAGACCGAAGGGCCGATCCGTGCGCAGCCTTGGAGCCCGTTCATTCCGGGTAATGACAAGAAGCCGGAGTATGCGGTGAAGAGCAACTGAGGCAACTCTGGAGCAAGGGAACGGCTTGAGATCCATCCCCCTCACCCCAGCCCTCTCCCTCAGGGAGAGGGGGAAAGGGAGCAGATCTCCATCGTTTTCAAAGCCTGAGTTCGACTCTGTTTTTTCAGGTCGATGCTTGATGAACAGACAACTCGGTCAGTCCCCTCTCCCCGAGTGAGAGGGGAAAAGGAGTAGATCTTCAAGCTTTCAAAGCCTGAGTTCGACTCGAATCTGAAGGTTGCAGCACATCGCCCAAACACCTCGGTCAGTCCCCTCTCCCTCCGGGAGAGGGTTAGGGTGAGGGGGCGGTTGAACAGGACACCACCAATGCCAACTGCCATCTACCGCTTTATCTGCGCCATCGCACTGCTGCTGCCCATGATGGCCCACGCCAGCGACGCCGAAGACTTCGTCGCCGCCAACCCGATGCAACAGGCCAAACTGCTGGAAGCCTGGGCCGCGCAACCCGATCCGGCGCGTGTCGAACTGATCAACGCCCTGCAACAAGGCGAACTGACCGTCGACGGCCAACCCAAAACCCTGCGCCTGAACAACCGCCTGCGAGGTCTGATCGACACCGCTCTGGCCAGCCACCAATTGCTCGCTGCCGACGCCAAAACCCGTCTGACTGCCGCGCAGCAATTGCAGAAAAGCGTCAAACCGGCGCAGCTGAAATTCCTCGACCAGCAACTGGCTGGCGAAAAAGACGAAGGCGTCCACGCCGCCCTGAGCCTGGCCTTGGCCAACCTGCAACTGGTCGACACGGATCCGGCGGTGCGCCTCGCGGCCGTGCGTCTGCTCGGTGAAACCGGCGACCCGCTGGCCCGCACTCGCCTCGAAGGCCTGCTCGAACCCGGCGTCGAAACCGATGCCAACGTGCGCACAGCCGCCGAAACCAGCCTCGCCCAGGTCAAGCGCAAACTGTTGATCGGCGAACTGCTAGGCCAGGCATTCAGCGGTATGTCCCTCGGTTCGATTCTGTTGCTCGCGGCGCTGGGGCTGGCGATTACCTTCGGCCTGCTCGGCGTGATCAACATGGCCCACGGCGAGATGCTGATGCTCGGCGCCTACTCGACCTACGTCGTGCAGTTGATGTTCCAGCGCTACGCCCCGAATGCCATCGAGTTCTATCCGCTGATCGCGCTGCCGGTGGCGTTCTTCGTCACCGCCGCCATCGGCATGGCCCTGGAGCGCACGGTGATCCGTCATCTCTACGGCCGCCCACTGGAAACCCTGCTCGCGACCTGGGGCATCAGCCTGATGCTGATTCAGCTGGTGCGTCTGGTGTTCGGTGCGCAGAACGTTGAAGTGGCGAACCCGGCGTGGTTGTCCGGCGGGATTCAGGTGTTGCCGAATCTGGTGCTGCCGTACAACCGCATCGTGATCATCGCTTTTGCGTTGTTCGTAGTGGTGCTGACCTGGCTGCTGCTGAACAAGACCCGCCTGGGTCTGAACGTGCGTGCCGTCACCCAGAACCGCAACATGGCCGCGTGCTGCGGCGTGCCCACAGGGCGCGTCGACATGCTCGCCTTCGGCCTCGGCTCGGGTATCGCCGGGCTTGGTGGCGTGGCACTGAGCCAGATCGGCAACGTCGGCCCGGATCTGGGCCAGAGCTACATCATCGACTCCTTCCTGGTGGTGGTACTCGGCGGCGTCGGCCAACTGGCCGGCAGCGTGTTCGCCGCCTTCGGCCTGGGCATCGCCAACAAGATTCTCGAACCGCAGATCGGTGCGGTGCTCGGCAAGATCCTGATCCTCGCGCTGATCATTCTGTTCATCCAGAAACGTCCGCAAGGCCTCTTCGCACTGAAAGGACGGGTGATCGACTGATGAACCAGCCTCTACTAGTCACGGCCACACAAAAGGCCGGCCCCAAAGTCACCCTCGCCATCGGCGCGGTGGTTCTCGCGTTGCTGATCGCCCTGCCGCTGCTGTCGTTGTTGCCGGCGGACAACGCTCTGCACGTTTCGGCTTACACCCTGACGCTGGTCGGCAAGATTCTCTGCTACGCCATCGTCGCGCTGGCGCTGGATCTGGTCTGGGGTTACGCCGGTCTCTTGTCGCTGGGCCACGGTCTGTTCTTCGCCCTCGGCGGTTATGCGATGGGCATGTACCTGATGCGTCAGGCCGCCGGTGATGGTCTGCCGGCGTTCATGACCTTCCTGTCGTGGACCGAGTTGCCGTGGTACTGGAGCGGCACCGGCAACTTCCTCTGGGCGATGTGTCTGGTGGTGCTGGCGCCAGGGTTGCTGGCGCTGGTGTTCGGTTTCTTCGCCTTCCGTTCGCGGATCAAGGGTGTGTATTTCTCGATCATGACCCAGGCCCTGACCTTCGCCGGGATGCTGCTGTTTTTCCGCAACGAGACCGGCTTCGGCGGCAACAACGGCTTCACCAATTTCCGCACGATCCTCGGCTTCGGCATTACCGAACCCGGCACTCGCGCGGTGCTGTTTCTGGCCACGGTGCTGTTGCTGGTGGCGAGTCTGTTCATCGGCTGGCGCCTGGCCCGCAGCAAGTTCGGTCGGGTGCTGACTGCGCTGCGTGATGCGGAAAATCGCCTGATGTTCTGCGGCTACGACCCACGGGGGTTCAAGCTGTTCGTCTGGGTGTTGAGCGCGGTGCTGTGTGGTCTGGCCGGTGCGCTGTACGTGCCGCAAGTGGGGATCATCAACCCCAGCGAAATGTCGCCGACCAACTCGATCGAAGCCGCTGTGTGGGTGGCCCTTGGCGGGCGCGGCACCTTGATCGGCCCGCTGCTCGGTGCCGGTGTGGTCAACGGCATGAAGAGCTGGTTCACCGTGGCTTTCCCCGAATACTGGCTGTTCTTCCTCGGCGCGCTGTTCATCGTCGTGACGTTGTACCTGCCCAAAGGTGTGATCGGTCTGCTGAAGAAACGAGGTGAATCATGAGAGTCACGGCGAGCGCTGAATTCATGCTGGAACCGGCCTTCTTCCCGGTGGAGCCCAATAAGGACGAGGGCACCAGCCGCGACTCGATCGGCCTCGGACAACGCGTCGGTCCGGGCCTCGACACCCGTCACGGCACGATCCTGACCCTGGAAGACATCAGCGTCAGCTTCGACGGCTTCCGGGCGCTGAACAATCTGAACCTGTACATCGGCGTCGGCGAACTGCGCTGCATCATCGGCCCCAACGGCGCGGGCAAGACCACGCTGATGGACGTGATCACCGGCAAGACCCGCCCAAGTCATGGCAAGGCGTGGTTCGGCGAAACCCTCGACCTGACGCAGATGAGCGAAGTGCAGATCGCCCAGGCCGGCATCGGTCGTAAGTTCCAGAAACCCACGGTGTTCGAAGCCCTGAGCGTGTTCGAGAACCTTGAGCTGGCGCAGAAAACCGACAAGTCGGTGTGGGCCAGTCTGCGGGCGAAGTTGAGCGGCGAACAGAAAGACCGGATCAGCGAAGTGCTCGACACCATTCGCTTGACCACCTCGGTCAATCGCCCGGCCGGGCTGCTGTCCCACGGGCAGAAACAGTTTCTGGAAATCGGCATGTTGCTGATGCAGGACCCGCAACTATTGCTGCTCGACGAACCGGTGGCGGGCATGACCGACGCCGAAACCGAATTCACCGCCGAGCTGTTCAAGTCGCTCGCGGGCAAGCATTCGCTGATGGTGGTGGAACACGACATGGGCTTCGTCGGCTCGATTGCCGACCACGTCACCGTGTTGCATCAGGGCAGTGTGCTGGCCGAGGGATCACTGGAACAGGTGCAGGACAACGAGCGCGTGATCGAAGTCTATCTCGGCCGCTGAAACTGCAAACACCTTTCCAATGTGGGAGCGGGCTTGCTCGCGAATGCGGTGTGTCATTCAAAGTTGATGG
>NZ_JBSVWF010000111.1:0-7907 GCF_054071635.1 Pseudomonas sp. SDO52101_S400
CCAAATGTGGGAGCCAGCCTGCTGGCGATGAGGTCTGTTCTGACGCTAAAAATTCAGAGCTTCGCGGCTGCCAGTTCAGGCACCACCCATTCGTTCACCTTGAACGGCTTGCGAATCAGCTTCTGCTGCGCCGCCAGATCCACCTTGCCCTGCAGGTTTTCGAGGAACAGCGGGTCCAGTGTCGAAGGGAAGACTTCACTCAGGTTCTGATCCTTCAGATCCTGGGTCAGGATCACCGGCGGATAACTCGCCAGCCCCGAGACCAGTTGCACGTAGGCGTCCTTGTTGCTGTCCTGAGTCAGCCACTCCACTGCCTGCTGCTGTGCCTTGAGCAGTTTTGCCACGACGTCCGGATGTGCATCGACAAATTTTCCGGTGCCCAGGAGAACAGCCTGCACACTGCCGGCGCCGCCAAGGTCCTTGGTATTCAGTGGCAGTTCGGCCAAACCCTTGGCCTGCAAAGCGGTCAGCCCGGAACTGCCCCACGACGCATCGATCTGCTTCGCCGCCAGCGCGGCAACCGCTGCGTTGAAATCGAGGTTGATCACCTTCACGTCCTTCTCGCTCAAGCCCACGCTGGCCAGTGCCGCATCGAACGACAATTGTGTCGCAGTGCCGCGGAAGATCGCCACGCGCTTGCCTTTGAGATCCTGCAACGTCTTGATCCCCGAACCCGGCACCACGCCCAGGTATTGCTTCACACCCCGGGCGCTGGCGCTGAGCAGACGCGTGTCCAGCCCGTTGGACTTGCCGATGATGGCCGCCAGATCACCCAGATACGCCAGGTCCACCTGGCCGTTGGCGAACGCCTCGTTGATCACAGGTCCCGCGCCCTTGAAGAAACTCCACTGAATCTTGATGCCCTGATCGGCGAAGGCCTTTTCGAAGATCTGCTGATCGCGCAGCACATCCACGATGCCCCCGCCGCTGTGTTGAGTACCCGCGCTCAGATCAGGCACGGCAATCCTGATTTCCTTGAGCTCGTCGGCCTGGGCAGAGAACGCCAACAGACCCGCCAGTGCCGGCGCGGCAAACAGACTGATGACACGTTTGAAGGGAAGGTTCATGGGTGCGGCTCCTGATCACGGCGGGCATTGAGGAGCCGAAAGTAGGCGCAATCCGCATCAGCGCTTAAATACTTAAAAAGCACATTTTTATAGCTTTTCACGCTAAGCCAGCAAAGTCGGGACATGCAGAGCGGTATGCATGGAGAGCATCGAAAATATTCTTCGAATGCATTGGATGCGTGCAGGGCTGGAGGCCTTAAATGGCGCTGCTTATCTCCAAAATGATTAATTTACAACTCGCTTATAACAATTGGTTTTTAGCTAATTCCGCTGACTCGATCCAACCCGACAACGGAGGTCACCATGGCCCGTGAATCCCTGCTCAGCCTGCCACTGGCCGCTCCGCCGTTGAAAAGCCGGCGCACCTGGCCAAGCCTGAGCCACCGCCTTTTACCCTGGATATTGCCGCTCGGACTGTTCGCCCTGTGGTGGCTGGCAGCGCGCAATCAATGGATGAGCGAACAGATCCTGCCGGCGCCTTCACTGGTGTGGAACAGCGCGACCGAGCTGTCCCAGGGCGAGTTGTGGAGTCACTTGTGGATCAGTCTGCAACGGTTGTTCTGGGGCCTGTTGGCGGGCGTCTCCGCCGGTGCTGTGCTCGGTGCGGCGCTGGGCTTCAGCCGTCGTCTCGAACGCCTGATCTTCCCGACGTTCGCTGGCCTGGCCCAAGTGCCGACGCTGGCGTGGATTCCGCTGTTCATGGTGTTTTTCGGCATCGGCGAAACGCTGAAACTGGTGGTGCTGATCAAGGCCATCGTGGTGCCGGTGACCCTGCACACCCTGGTCGGCGTGCGTGATGCGCAACCGAAACTGCGCGAAGCCGCCGCCGTGTTGCGCCTGCCGCCACGCTTGTTGATCCGTCGACTGGTGCTGCCCGCCGCCCTCCCGGCGTTCATGGCCGGCGTGCGTCTGGCGCTGGCCGCTGGCTGGACTTCGTTGCTCGCCGTCGAGCTGCTGGCCTCCAGCGAGGGCATCGGTTACCTGATGGTCTGGGCCCGGCAGCTGTTCATGCTCGACATCGTTTTCGTGTGCATCGTGGTGATCGGACTGATCGGCGTGGCGATGGATCGCGGCATCGGTCTGCTGGACAGAAAACTGGTGCACTGGCCGCACCCGGCCACGGCGGAAATTCGTCGCGGACCGCGCTACGAAGGCTGGCAGCGCGTGCAGCCGTGGCTGCTGCCACTGGCGCTGTTGGCCCTGTGGCAACTGGCGGTCGATCAGCAATGGATCGAGGCCAACATTCTGGTGAGCCCGTGGGTAGTGTTGGAGGCGACGAAAAACGGTTTGCTCGACGGCACGTTGATCTCGGGCATGGCCCTGAGCCTGGGCCGCACACTCGGCGGCCTGTTGATTGGCGGCGGCCTCGGCCTCGTGCTGGGCTTGCTACTGGGGCTGTCGCGCACCAGCGAACGCGTGCTCGGCCCGACCCTCGCCGCCCTGCGTCAAATCGCGATCTTCGCCTGGGTACCGCTGCTCACCGCGTGGTTCGGTCTGGGCGAACTGGCCAAGTGGGTGTTCGTCGCCCTCGCCGCTTTCTTTCCGTTGTTTGTCGCGACTCAACGCAGCGTCGCCAACCTCTCGCCGCAACTCAACGAAGCCGCGCAGGTGCTGCGCCTGAACCTCGGCCAGCGCCTGCGTCGACTGGTGCTGCCGGGCGCTGCGCCGGGGATCTTCGCCGGCCTGCGTCTGAGCCTGATCTACGCCTGGCTCGGCACCATCGGTGCCGAATATTTCATGCCGTCCAACGGCGGCATCGGCAGCCAGATGATCGGCGCCCATCAACTGCTGCGCATGGACCTGATCATGGCCGGAATGCTGCTGGTCGGCCTCACCGGCGCCCTGCTCAACCTCATTGGCCAACGCCTGGAAATCCGCGCCACCCGCTGGAGACACGCATGAACGCACC
The DNA here is from genome assembly GCF_054071635.1 of Pseudomonas sp. SDO52101_S400. Lineage (NCBI taxonomy): Bacteria > Pseudomonadati > Pseudomonadota > Gammaproteobacteria > Pseudomonadales > Pseudomonadaceae > Pseudomonas > Pseudomonas sp. SDO52101_S400. Next base: position 2,977 of record NZ_JBSVWF010000111.1, read on the forward strand.
CATTGTTAGCTTCACCCACGTAGGCAAATCCTTCGACGTCGACGGTTTCGAACTGGAGGCAATTCGCGAATTCAATCTGGACATTGCAGAAGGCGAATTCGTCGCCATCGTCGGCTCCAGCGGCTGCGGCAAATCCACGTTACTGCGCTTGCTGGTGGGCCTCGACACGCAGTTTCGCGGGCAGATCACGGTCGATGGTAAAGCCGTCAGCGGGATCGGCGGCGAGCGCGGCATCGTGTTTCAAGAACACCGCTTGTTCCCGTGGCTGACGGTGGCCGACAACATCGGCCTGGGCCTGGTCAACGAGCCGCTGGCGGCCTCCGAAAAGCAGCAACGCGTCAACGATTTCATCGAACTGGTGGGCCTGCGCGACTTCACCCGCGCCTACCCGCATCAACTCTCCGGCGGCATGGCCCAGCGCGTGGCGATTGCTCGCGGACTGGTAGCGAGCCCACGAATCCTGCTGCTCGACGAACCCTTCGGCGCACTCGATGCGCTGACCCGCCAGCAGATGCAGGACGAGCTGTTGGCGATCCGTGAGCGGGCAAAAATCACCACGATTCTGGTCACCCACGACGTCGAGGAAGCGATTTTCCTCGCCGACCGCGTGGTCGTGATGGAGCCGCGCCCCGGCCGGATCAAACAGGTGGTGGACATCGCCCTGCCCCATCCGCGCCAGCGCAGCAGTTTCGACTTCCATCAGTTGCGCGAAGAACTGCTGCACGAACTGACCAGTGACGACCATTACCAACCGAGCGCACCGGTGCAGATCCGTGATCTGCCGTTGTCGTTCATTGCCTGCTGAACAGGAGCCTGTTGATGCCGCAACGTCCCAACTTTCTGGTGATTCTGGCCGATGACCTCGGCTTCTCTGACATCGGGGCCTTCGGTGGCGAAATCGCCACGCCGAACCTCGATGCTCTTGCCAACAATGGCCTGCGCCTGACCGACTTCCATACCGCACCGACCTGTTCGCCGACCCGTTCGATGCTGCTCACCGGCACCGACCACCACATCGCCGGCATCGGCACCATGGCCGAAACCCTGACCCCGGATCTGATCGGCAAACCGGGTTACGAGGGTTATCTCAACGACCGCGTCGTCGCGTTGCCGGAGCTGCTGCGCGAAGCGGGTTACCAGACGTTGATGAGCGGCAAATGGCACCTCGGCCTGACTGCCGAACTGGCGCCCCACGCCCGTGGTTTCGAGCGCTCGTTCTCGCTGCTGCCCGGCGCGGCGAACCACTACGGATTCGAACCGACCTACGATGAACACACGCCCGGCCTGCTGAAATCCACCCCGGCGCTGTACATCGAGGACGACACCTTCATCGACGAACTACCGAAGGATTTCTATTCCTCTGACGCTTTCGGCGACAAGCTGTTGCAGTACCTCAAGGAGCGCGATCAGAGTCGGCCATTTTTCGCGTACCTGCCGTTTTCCGCACCGCACTGGCCTTTGCAGGCGCCAGCGGAGATCGTCGAAAAATACCGTGGCCGCTACGACGCGGGGCCGGAAGTGCTGCGCCTGGAGCGTCTGGAAAAACTCAAGTCGCTGGGCCTGATCGAGCCGGATGTCGAGCCGCATCCATTGATCCAGCTGACCGCGCAATGGTCAGCGCTCAGCGATGAACAAAAACGGGTTTCCGCCCGGGCGATGGAGGTCTACGCCGCGATGGTCGAGCGCATGGACTGGAACATCGGCCGCGTCGTCGACTACCTGCGCCAGCAAGGCCAGCTCGACAACACCTTCATCCTGTTCATGTCCGACAACGGTGCCGAAGGCGCGCTGCTGGAGGCTTTCCCGAAATTCGGCCCGGAGCTGGTGACGTACCTGAGCCAGCACTACGACAACAGCCTCGACAACATCGGCCGCGCCAACTCCTACGTCTGGTACGGGCCGAACTGGGCGCAGGTGGCGACCGCGCCGTCACGCCTGTTCAAGGCCTTCACCACCGAGGGCGGGATTCGCGTTCCGGCACTGCTGCACTATCCGCAGCTGCCGCTGAAGGGGCAGATCAGCCATGGTTTCGGCACGGTGATGGACATTACGCCGACCATTCTCGATCTGGCCGGCGTGCGGCATCCCGGCAAGCAATGGCACGGCAAACCGGTGGCGCCGTTGCGCGGGAAATCGTGGCTGGGTTTCTTGTCCGGCGAGACGGCGCAGGTGCATGACGAACACACCGTTACCGGCTGGGAACTGTTCGGGCGCCGGGCGATTCGGCAGGGGCAGTGGAAGGCGGTGTGGATCCCCGGGCCAGTGGGGCCGGCGACCTGGCAGCTCTATGATTTGGGCAGTGATCCGGGGGAGATTCATGACCTGGCGTTAAGTCAGCCGCAGAAGCTTGAAGCGCTGATCGAGCATTGGCAGCGGTATGTGGAGGAGACCGGGGTGATTTTGAGTGAATCGCCGTTTCAACCGGATTGAGGCTCAGATCAAGAGCTGCCCTCACCCTAACCCTCTCCCGGAGGGAGAGGGGACTGACCGCGTTGTCTTTCTCTATACATCGACCTGAAATACCGAGTCGATTATGGATTCGGTAAAGCACTTTCAAGTCGGTGTATCTCCTAAATATCCCCCATTCAGTCCCCTCTCCCCCCGGGAGAGGGTTAGGGTGAGGGCTGGTTCTCCAGCCGAAAACACAAAGTCAGTTCAACTCGACTGCCTTCCCCACCAACCCTTCATTTTCCCTGCGAACAAACCGGTTCGCCCGCCCAAATGTCCCGAAATCATTAAACCGAACCCCCATCTCCCGCATCACCTTGTGCGCCACCGGCACCGTCAACTGGCGAATGTAAAACGGCTCCTTCACCACAAAATGATGAATCCCGTGGCTGCTGCCGAAGTTGAAGCAGAACGCCTGCAACGGCCACAGCCACCAAGGGTTCAACACCTGACATTGCTGCAGCACATTGCCCGGCTCCACATCCCCGTAGTAATGCATGTTCGAGCTGATGAAGTGCAGGCAAAACGTGCGCAGCACATTCGGGCCGATGATCACCACGGCGGCAATGTCGATCACCTGCATCACCGACAACGTGGTCGCCGACCATTCAATCGGCGAGCCCATCAAGTAAGCGATGCCATTGGCGGCATGAAACCCCAGAAACACATACCACGCCCCCCAATGCACCAGCGCCAACGGCGCATAGACCTTCAGGGAGCGCTTGATGATGCTGAACTTGTGCGCCCAGGTCTTGGCCCGCAGCATGCGGATAAACGCCGACATCACGTTGTCGCCGACCATCAGCAACCGCGCAAAACCCCAGGGCTCGCCATTAGTGATCGCCCGTTCTTCCATGTCGGTTTCAGTGCCGGACACCTTGTGGTGATTGAGGTGCAAGTGACGGCGGATCCACGGATTGATCGTGCTCGGCCGCGCCAGCCACACCAGGCCCATCATCAGGTTGTGCGGCACGCGCTGCTTGCGGAAATACATGCTATGGATCAGGTCATGTTCGAGTTCGTGAGTCAGCGAAGCGAAAAACGCGTTGAGCAACAGGCACGCCCACCACGCCATGTGTCCGGTTATGTAGAGCGCCGCCGAACCGATCATCCCGACCAGGGCGAAGGTCAGAATACCCGCGCCGAGGGCGTCCTGATGCTTGAGAATCGGGTAGCGCTCGCGCAGCTCGACGCCTTTGGCCAGCACCACTTCGCGAATATGCGCTGATCGCTGGGCAGCATTGTGTCGCTGGGGACTTGCAGAAGTACGGTCCATGCTTCCATCCTCTGTTTATTGATGTTCGCATCCTGCCCCGCGCAGGGTCCGAACGCGGTAGCCGAGAACGCCAACCTGTTGACCGGAAGCGCCAATCAGCATGAAGGAACCGACTTCTCTCGCCAGCTGGACCCGTGCCCTGCGCAAGCAACTCGACGCGCTGGGGCTGGACAGCACTGCCCTGTGCCAGCAGGCCGGGCTCGATCCGCAACTGATGGACGACCCGAACGCCCGCTATCCGTTGTCCGCCACCACGCGCCTGTGGGAAATCGCGGTGCAGGTCAGCGGCGATCCGGCGATCGGTTTGCGGGTGTCGCGGTTCGTCAGCCCCACGACGTTTCACGCGCTGGGCTACGCGTTGGTGGCCAGCGGCAGCCTGCGGGAAGTGTTCGAGCGGATCGTGCGTTATCACCAGGTGGTCAGCGACGCGCTGGAACTGGAGCTGACCCGCACCGAAGACCGCTACCGGTTTCGCCTGAAAATCCCGGCCGACAACCCGGCCCCGGCCTTCGAAGCCATCGACGCCTTCGCCGCGATTTACGTGCGCACCTGCCGCAATCGCCTGGGCCGTGACTACGCGCCACTGGCGGTGTACCTGCGTCGCCCGGAACCGGCTGATGCGCATCAATGGCACAAGGTGTTCCGCTCGCCGGTGTATTTTTCCGCCGAAGAAGACCGGATCGAATTCGCCCTCACCGACTTCGACAGCCACCTCGACGACGCCAACCCGGAACTGGCCGAACACAACGAAGCAGTGCTCAAACGCACCCTCGCCCAGCTCAAGCCGCTGACCTGGGAGCGCAAGGTGCGCGACGCCATCGAAGAACAACTGCCCGAAGGCGAACCCAGCGCTGAACGCATCGCCCAGGCCCTGCACCTGAGCCTGCGCAGCCTGCAACGGCATCTGGCGGACGAGGGTTGCCGTTTCGACACTCTGCTGAATGAAAGCCGCGAAAACCTCGCGCTGCTGCACCTGCGGGATCCGCAATGCTCGCTGAGCGAGGTGAGTTATCTGCTGGGATTTGCCGACACCAGCAGCTTCAGCCGGGCGTTCAAGCGCTGGACCGGGATGACACCGGGGCAGTTTCGCGATCAGTTGCGCTGACTGACCCGCAATTCGGGTTGGATTAACTGACCTCTTCGCGGGCAAGCCCGCTCCCACAAAGATTGGGGCGTACAAAAATCTGTGTCACACCTCGATTACTGT
>NZ_JBSVWF010000112.1:0-7813 GCF_054071635.1 Pseudomonas sp. SDO52101_S400
TACTTTGACTGATTCACCGCATTCGCGAGCAAGCCCGCTCCCGCATTTGGTTTTGGGTTGTTTACAAAACTGCGTTTCTTCATCGAGAACTCAATGTCGAAAACCCCGCCTCTCGCCCAACCCGCCTACGTCCTGCACTCCCGCGCCTATCGCGAAACCAGCGCCTTGGTGGATTTCCTCACGCCGCAAGGTCGGCTGCGGGCGGTGTTGCGCAGCGCGCGGGGCAAGGCCGGGACACTGGCGCGGCCATTCGTGCCGCTGGAAGTGGAATTGCGCGGCAAAGGTGAGTTGAAGAATGTCGGGCGCATGGAGAGTATTGGAAACGCGACATGGATGGTCGGCGAGGCATTGTTCAGCGGTCTCTATCTCAACGAGTTGCTGATACGCCTGCTGCCAGCCGAAGACCCGCATCCTGCGGTATTCGATCATTACGCTGCCACCTTGCTGGCTTTGGCTGAAGGCCGGCCACTGGAGCCTCTGCTGCGTTCCTTCGAATGGCGTCTGCTCGACGACCTCGGTTATGGCTTCTCCCTGAACACCGACATCAACGACGAGCCCCTTGCTGCGGACGGTCTCTATCGCTTGCAGGTGGATGCCGGACTCGAGCGGGTCTACCTGCTGCAACCCGGCCTGTTCAACGGCACCGAGCTGCTGGCCATGGCTGAAGCGGACTGGTCGGCCCCGGGCGCACTGTCTGCCGCCAAGCGTCTGATGCGACAAGCGCTGGCCGTGCATTTGGGCGGTCGTCCCCTTGTCAGTCGCGAGCTGTTTCGCAAACCATAACGGCGTGTATGCTGTGCGCCGAATCTTTCCATTCAGGAGCGCATCCGTGACCACCAGCAATCGCATTCTTCTTGGCGTGAACATCGACCACGTCGCCACCCTGCGTCAGGCTCGGGGCACGCGCTATCCGGATCCGGTCAAGGCCGCGCTGGACGCTGAAGAGGCGGGCGCCGACGGCATCACCGTGCACCTGCGCGAGGACCGACGCCACATTCAGGAGCGCGACGTACTGCTGCTCAAGGATGTGCTGCAAACCCGCATGAACTTCGAAATGGGCGTCACCGAAGAAATGATGGCGTTCGCTGAGCGCATCCGTCCGGCCCACATCTGTCTGGTGCCGGAGACGCGCCAGGAACTGACCACCGAAGGCGGTCTGGACGTGGCGGGGCAGGAAGAGCGCATCAGGGCTGCGGTCGAGCGTCTGTCGAAGATCGGCAGCGAAGTGTCGCTGTTCATCGACGCGGACGAGCGGCAGATCGCCGCCTCGAAACGTGTAGGCGCTCCGGCCATCGAACTGCACACCGGGCGCTATGCCGATGCAGAAACACCGACCGAAGTGGCCGAAGAGCTCAAGCGCGTGGCGGACGGCGTGGCGTTCGGTCTGGCACAGGGCCTGATCGTCAACGCCGGTCACGGCCTGCACTACCACAACGTTGAAGCCGTGGCGGCGATCAAGGGCATCAACGAACTGAACATCGGTCACGCGCTGGTGGCGCATGCCTTGTTTGTCGGCTTCAGGTCGGCGGTGTCGGAGATGAAGGCGCTGATCCTGGCGGCTGCAAAGGCCTAAGCATCAACGCAGATCCTGTGGGAGCTCGCTCCCACAGTGTTTATCAGAGCGGCGGGTTTTCCTGCGCCGGCTTGGACTTGTCGATCCCCGGCACATGCAGATTGCCTTCGGCGACCTGATCGCCTTCAAGTTGCGGTTGGGTTACCCAGGTCAGGATGTCGTAGTAGCGACGGATGTTCGCCACGAAATGCACCGGTTCGCCACCACGGGCGTAGCCATAGCGGGTCTTGCTGTACCACTGCTTCTGCGACAGACGCGGCAGCATCTTCTTCACATCCAGCCATTTGTCAGGGTTCAGACCTTCCCGGGACGCCAGTTTGCGCGCGTCATCCAGATGGCCGCTGCCGACGTTGTAGGCTGCCAGTGCAAACCACGTACGATCCGGCTCCTGGATCGAGTCATCCAGTTGATCCTTCATGTAGGCCAGGTACTTCGCGCCGCCCATGATGCTCTGTTTCGGATCGAGGCGGTTGGACACTCCCATGGCCTGGGCAGTGTTCTGGGTCAGCATCATCAGGCCGCGCACGCCGGTCTTCGAAGTGACTGCCGGCTGCCACAGCGATTCCTGATAACCGATGGCCGCAAGCAGGCGCCAGTCGACTTTCTCTTTCTTGGCGTAAGTCTTGAAATGCTGTTCGTATTTGGGCAGCCGCTGCTGCAAATGCTGGGCAAAAGTCGTAGCGCCCATATAGCCGAGGACGTCGACGTGGCCGTAGTAGCGGTCTTTCAAACGTTGCAGGGTGCCGTTCTTCTGCACCTTGTCCAGATAACTGTTGATCTCGTTGAGCAGGCTGTTGTCTTCACCGGCGGCCACTGCCCAGCTCTGGCTGCGCGCATCGCCGAGGTCAAAGGCCACGCGGATATTGGTGAAGTACACCTGGTTCATTGCCACTTCGTTGGAGTCGACCAGGGTCAGGTCGATCTGGCCTTCATCCACCATGCGCAGCAGGTCGACCACTTCAACGGCGTCGGACTCTTCGTATTCGATCCCGGGATATTTCTGTTTCAGCTCGGCCAGCTGTTCGGCGTGGGTGCTGCCCTTGAGCACCATGATCTTCTTGCCGACCAGCTCACTGGCGTCGGTCGGCCGGGACTGGCCGTTGCGATAGATGATCTGCGGCGTGACTTCGAGATAGGCGTGGGAGAACCGAACCTGCTTCTTGCGCTGTTCGCTGCTGACCAGGCCGGCAGCGGCCAGCACCGGGCCGTTGGGCTTGCCGATCTGGTCGAACAGGTCGTCGAGGTTGTCCGCGGTCTCGATCTTCAGCTCCACCCCCAAATCGTCGGCGAAGCGCTTCACCAGCTCGTATTCGAAGCCGGTTTCACCGCTGCGATCCTGAAAGTAGGTGGCGGGGCTGTTTCGGGTGATCACCCGCAGCACACCATCCTCCTTTACGCGCTCGAGGGTGTTGGGTTTATCAACACAGCCACTGAGCATCAGGAAGAGTCCGGTTGCGATCAGCCATTTGGCGTACCGCGGACGCAAAGCCGTTGGGGAAAACATGTGCGCAGTATACGCAAAGGACAACGGGCGCCATATCTCGACAGTGGAGGGGTTGTCTGCTAGGCATCACAAAACCGGTCGAAACCCCACAGGAATGGGCTCAAAAGGCTTTTTGTGACAGAAAAAATAAGCGCTGTTCCAACACCCGATAAATTTGACCCTCGAGGCAAGAACACCACTCGACATCCGGGTGCAACCGTGCGTAGCGTTTCGGGTGATGTTGAGGGCGGTTTAGGCTAGAATGCACGGCCTCAAAGCACACCCCTTCCCGAGGCTGTCCCGAAGATGTTGATCCTGCGCGGCGCTCCTGCCCTTTCTGCCTTTCGCCACAGCAAACTCCTTGAGCAACTGAGCCAGAAGGTTCCGGCTGTCAGTGGCTTGTATGCTGAATTCGCTCACTTCGCCGAAGTCACCGGCGTCCTGACCGGCGACGAACAGCAGGTGCTTGCGCGCCTTCTGAAGTACGGTCCAAGCGTTCCGGTTCAAGAGCCGACCGGTCGTCTGTTCCTGGTGTTGCCGCGTTTCGGCACCATCTCGCCATGGTCGAGCAAGGCCAGCGACATCGCCCGCAACTGCGGCCTGAGCAAGATCCAGCGCCTGGAGCGCGGCATCGCGTTCTACGTGGCCGGTCAGTTCAGCGAAGCCCAAGCGCAGCAGATTGCAGACGTATTGCATGACCGCATGACCCAGATCGTTCTGGCCAACCTCGAGCAGGCTGCCGGTCTGTTCAGCCACGCCGAACCGAAGCCGCTGACCGCCATCGACATCCTTGGCGGTGGTCGCGCCGCGCTGGAAAAGGCCAACGTCGAGCTGGGCCTGGCCCTGGCCGAAGACGAGATCGATTACCTGGTCAACGCCTTCAACGGTCTCAAGCGCAACCCGCACGACATCGAACTGATGATGTTCGCCCAGGCCAACTCCGAGCACTGCCGCCACAAGATCTTCAACGCCAGTTGGGATATTGACGGCGAGAGCCAGGAAAAAAGCCTGTTCGGCATGATCAAGAACACCTATCAGATGCACAGCGAAGGCGTGCTGTCCGCTTACAAGGACAACGCTTCGGTAATCGTCGGCAACGTCGCCGGCCGCTTCTTCCCGGATCCGGAGACCCGTCAGTACGGCGCGGTGCAGGAGCCGGTGCACATCCTGATGAAGGTTGAAACCCACAACCACCCGACCGCGATCGCCCCGTTCCCTGGCGCGTCCACCGGTTCCGGTGGCGAGATCCGCGACGAAGGCGCAACCGGCCGTGGCGCCAAGCCGAAGGCCGGCCTGACCGGTTTCACCGTTTCCAACCTGCAGATCCCGGGCTTTGAACAGCCGTGGGAAGTGCCGTACGGCAAGCCTGAGCGCATCGTCAACGCACTGGACATCATGATCGAAGGCCCGCTGGGCGGCGCCGCGTTCAACAACGAATTCGGCCGTCCGGCCCTGACCGGCTACTTCCGTACCTTCGAACAATCGATCACCACCCCGCACGGTGACGAAGTTCGCGGTTACCACAAGCCGATCATGCTGGCTGGCGGCATGGGCAACATCCGTGAAGAACACGTCAAGAAAGGCGAGATCGTCGTCGGCTCCAAGCTGATCGTCCTCGGTGGCCCGGCGATGCTGATCGGTCTGGGTGGCGGCGCCGCTTCCTCCATGGCCACCGGCACCAGCTCGGCGGATCTGGACTTCGCATCGGTTCAGCGTGAAAACCCTGAAATGGAACGTCGTTGCCAGGAAGTCATCGACCGTTGCTGGCAGCTGGGCGACAAGAACCCGATCAGCTTCATCCACGACGTGGGTGCGGGCGGTCTGTCCAATGCCTTCCCGGAACTGGTCAACGACGGCGACCGCGGTGGCCGTTTCGAACTGCGCAACATTCCGAACGACGAGCCGGGCATGGCCCCGCACGAAATCTGGTCCAACGAATCCCAGGAGCGTTACGTTCTGGCGGTCGGCCCGGCCGACTTCGAGCGCTTCAAGGCGATCTGTGAACGTGAGCGTTGCCCGTTTGCCGTCGTCGGTGAAGCCACCGCCGAGCCGCAACTGACCGTGACCGACAGCCACTTCGGCAACAACCCGGTGGACATGCCACTGGAAGTGTTGCTGGGCAAGGCACCGCGCATGCACCGTTCGGTGGTTCGCGAAGCCGAGCTGGGCGATGACTTCGATCCGTCGAACCTCGACATCACCGAGTCCATCGAGCGCGTTCTGCACCACCCGGCCGTGGCGAGCAAAAGCTTCCTGATCACCATCGGCGACCGCACCATCACCGGCCTCGTGGCCCGTGACCAGATGGTCGGCCCATGGCAGGTTCCGGTGGCCGACGTTGCCGTCACCGCCACCAGTTTCGACGTCTACACCGGTGAAGCGATGGCAATGGGCGAGCGCACTCCGCTGGCACTGCTGGACGCTCCGGCGTCGGGCCGCATGGCCATCGGCGAAACCCTGACCAACATTGCCGCCTCGCGCATCAACAAGCTCTCCGACATCAAACTGTCGGCGAACTGGATGTCCGCTGCCGGCCACCCGGGCGAAGACGCACGTCTGTACGACACCGTGAAAGCGGTCGGCATGGAACTGTGCCCTGAGCTGGGCATCACCATTCCGGTCGGCAAGGACTCGATGTCCATGGCCACCCGCTGGAACGACAACGGCGAGGACAAGACCGTCACCTCGCCGATGTCCCTGATCGTGACCGGTTTCGCGCCAGTGGCTGACATCCGTCAGACCCTGACCCCGGAACTGCGCATGGACAAGGGCACCACCGACCTGATCCTGATCGACCTCGGTCGCGGCCAGAACCGCATGGGCGCCTCGATCCTCGCTCAGGTTCACGGCAAGCTCGGCAAGCAGGCTCCGGACGTCGACGACGCCGAAGACCTGAAAGCGTTCTTCGCGGTGATCCAGGGCCTCAACGCCGACGGTCACCTGCTGGCTTACCACGACCGTTCCGACGGTGGTCTGCTGACCTCCGTGGTGGAAATGGCCTTCGCCGGCCACTGCGGTCTGAGCCTGAACCTCGACAGCGTTGCCGAATCCTCGGCAGAAATCGCCGCCATCCTGTTCAACGAAGAACTGGGTGCAGTGATTCAGGTTCGCCAGGACGCCACCCCGGACATCCTCGCGCAATTCAGCGCGGCCGGTCTGGGTGACTGCGTTTCGGTGATCGGCCAGCCGATCAACAACGGCCAGATCAACATCACCTTCAACGGTGACACCGTGTTCGAAGGCCAGCGTCGTCTGCTGCAACGTCAGTGGGCCGAGACCAGCTACCAGATCCAGCGTCTGCGCGACAACGCCGACTGCGCCCAGCAGGAATTCGATGTACTGCTGGAAGAAGACAACCCGGGCCTGAGCGTCAAGCTGAGCTACGACGTCAACCAGGACATCGCCGCGCCTTACATCAAGAAAGGCATCCGCCCACAGGTTGCCGTGCTGCGTGAGCAGGGCGTCAACGGTCAGGTGGAAATGGCGGCGGCGTTCGACCGCGCCGGTTTCAACGCGATCGACGTGCACATGAGCGACATTCTGGCCGGCCGTGTCGACCTGAACGAGTTCAAAGGTCTGGTGGCTTGCGGTGGTTTCTCCTACGGCGACGTACTCGGCGCCGGTGAAGGCTGGGCCAAGTCCGCACTGTTCAACAGCCGTGCCCGCGATGCGTTCCAGGGCTTCTTCGAGCGTAATGACAGCTTCACCCTCGGCGTGTGCAACGGTTGCCAGATGATGTCCAACCTGCACGAGCTGATCCCGGGCAGCGAGTTCTGGCCGCACTTCGTGCGTAACCGCTCCGAGCAGTTCGAAGCGCGCGTGGCGATGGTTCAGGTTCAGGAATCGAACTCGATCTTCCTGCAGGGCATGGCCGGTTCGCGCATGCCGATCGCCATCGCTCACGGTGAAGGCCATGCCGAATTCGAAAGCGAAGAGGCACTGCTCGAAGCCGACCTGTCCGGTTGCGTGGCGATGCGTTTCGTCGACAACCACGGCAAGGTCACCGAAGCCTACCCGGCCAACCCGAACGGTTCGCCGCGCGGGATCACCGGCCTCACCAGCCGCGACGGCCGCGTGACGATCATGATGCCGCACCCGGAGCGTGTGTTCCGTGCCGTGCAGAACTCGTGGCGTTCGGAAGACTGGAACGAAGACGCTCCTTGGATGCGTATGTTCCGTAATGCTCGTGTGTGGGTGAACTAAGCGCTGTGTACAAGCTCGCGTTTTTTGTTCCCGACAGCCATGTCGAGGTGGTCAAGGACGCTGTATTCGCTGCCGGTGGCGGGCGGATCGGTGACTATGACCACTGTGCCTGGCAGGTGCTTGGATCTGGTCAGTTTCGGCCTTTGGACGGGAGTCAGCCGTTCATTGGTGAGGCGGGGCAGGTTGAGCGGGTCGAGGAGTGGAAGGTCGAGCTTGTCGTTGGTGATGAGTTGATTCGCTCGGTAGTGGCGGCTCTTAAGTTGAGCCATCCCTACGAGACGCCGGCTTATGAAGTGTGGCAGTTGGAGGATTTTTGATCTTCCTTGGCTGCTGAAACGGGAAACCCGCTGAGAGTGATTTCAGCGGGTTTTTTGGTTTTTGGGGTTTGGAGTTTGGGGTTGGGATTGAGTGAATATCCGTTGCTGCGGTAACGGCTTCTTAGGGTTTCGCCCTTACGGCGAGTCACTTTTTTCAAACGCCAAAAAAGTAACCAAAAACGCTGGGCCCCGGCGTTCGGCACCTCGCTTTGGCTCGGTGTTCCTTCGTTCCGGGAT
>NZ_JBSVWF010000113.1:0-7638 GCF_054071635.1 Pseudomonas sp. SDO52101_S400
TGCTCGCGAAGAGGCCCTCTAAACCGCTACAAAAATCAGGCCCCGGGCACCGGGCAACCCACATCCCCTTCCTCACACTTCAAATACTGCTTGAGCGCCTCGGTTCGATCTTTGGTCAATCGCGTGATGCATGAACTGTAGATCATCGGGTACATACTCCCGCCCTTTACGCCGGATGCCGAAAATTCGCATTCGGCGTCGCGAAATCCGATCCACGCCCGCTGAGCACTGACCAGCAGTTTCTTGCTGGCAGGCTCATCTTTCAGCCGTGCGGTGATTTGCTGATACACCGCGTTCAACTCTTTATCCGCCGCTTTGTTCTCTTGCCCGGCGCACTGATTCATTGTCGCCTGATCGCTGGCATTGGCGCAGTCGACGGCGGCGTGGGCAATAGAGGTGAAAAGCAATGGCGTCAGGGCCAGGAGCAGGCGTGGGGACATGGGGTTTCTCGCTGTAGTCATTGAAGATGCCGAGCAGTTTAGCGACTTCGTGGATTCAACAAGGTGTGCGGTGTCTCGATGCGTTGAGCAACCGTTCGGCCGTAGCTGCAATTTCTTCTCCGTCATGCAGCTTCTCCAGCCACCCGGACGGGATTCCCTGGACGCCGTAATGGGCACCGGCCAACTGGCCGACGATAGCGGCCGTGGTGTCCGCGTCATCGCCCAGATTGGCCGCTTGCAGGACGGCTGCGGCAAAGCTGTCGGTGTGCTGGAAGCACCATAACGCTGCTTCAAGGGATTCGACGCTGTAGCCCGTGCCGCGAATCTCCCTTTCCGACTTGTTCAAGTAATCACCCCGGGCAATCGCCGCGACCTTGGGCTGGCTGAAGACTGTTTGCGGCAGGCGGCGCAGATCCGCTTTCGATGCACCTTCCAGGGCTTTGCCGAGCAGTTCGGCAAACAACTGGCAGCATTCGACGGCCTCGGGCGCCGCATGAGTGGTACGTGAACTGTCGGCGGCGAATCGTCTGATTTGCCGGGCATCGGGGAAATAAAACAGAACCACGGGTACCAGGCGCATCAACGAGCCATTACCGGCACTGTAGGGATCGGTGGAGCCGGCAAACGGCTCTCCTGTTTGTTGATAGCGGTCCAGTGCCTGACTCACGGTCATGCCGATGTCGAAACATTCGCCGGTCGAACTCAGATAACCCCATTGCCACCAGTTCAGATAGCGGCCCATCTGATCCGCGGCATCGAATGCGTTTTTGTTCAGCAGGCTTTCTGCCAGGCACAGCGCCATCGAGGTGTCGTCGGTCCACTGCCCGGGTTTCAGGTGGAACGGCCCGCCGCCTACCATGTCGGTCAGGGGCTGGAAGCTGCCCCGAGACTTGAATTCGACAGTGGTTCCCACTGCATCGCCGCAGGCCAGGCCGAGGAGGGCGCCACGGTAACGTTCGGGGAGAGATGGCTGCATGATGACGTCCTTGTATGGGTTCTGATCGTGGCAAACGTTATCAGGTTCGCGGTGATCGTCCGCCGGCACGCTGACGAGCTGCCGGGCAAAAATGCCGCTGGATATTTCCATCGTGTTGGACGACTGCACTGGATTGATACAACTTCGCATTGGACATGTGGTCATACAAGCCTACTGTTCAAAACAGGAGGTGACGTATGAAACCAGTACCCAACAGCTTTGAACGTAAAATCATGCTCCGGTCGCCGCGCTCCCATGTCTGGCGCGCGCTGGTCGATGCCGAGGCGTTTGGCCAGTGGTTTGGCGTGGCCCTGGAGGGCCGGCGGTTTATCGCGGGCGAGTGGACGCAGGGGCAGGTCACGTACCCCGGTTATGAACATGTGCTCTGGAACGTGCTGGTGGAGCGGGTCGAGCCCCAGCAGTTGTTTTCCTTCCGCTGGCATCCCTATGCCGTGAACCCGAAAATCGATTACTCCCAGGAACCGACCACGCTGGTCAAATTCGAGCTGCAGGACTACGAGAACGGCACGCTGCTGAAGGTTTCCGAGTCAGGTTTTGCGCACATTCCCGACGTGCGTCAGAAAGAGGCGTACTACATGGACAGCCGTGGCTGGGAAGAGCAATTGAGTCGACTTGAACACTTTCTCGCCGAGACCGACAGGGCACGCGAGCGTGAAGGTGGCTGACAGCGAAGGGTTTGCCCCGTGGTTGAAACGTTGGGCGCTGGTGCCCGACGGTGTTCCGATCATCACGCCGGGCAGCATGCTCTTGCCGGTACGTCAGGGCGACGCACCGGCGATGCTGAAAGTCGCGGTGGACGATGAGGAAAAGTACGGCAACCTGCTGATGACCTGGTGGGACGGCGACGGCGCCGCCCGGGTGCTCGCTCATCACGAAGACGGCCTGTTGCTGGAGCGGGCCATGGGCCGGCGTTCGTTGATGCACATGGCGCTCAACGGCGAGGATGACGAGGCTACGCGGATCATGTGCAGAGCCTTGGCCCGGCTGCATGCGCCGCGCCACAGGGTGCCACCACCGCTGGTGGAGCTCGCGCCATGGTTTGCTTCGCTGCGATTGGCCGCCACCCGATACGGTGGCCAATATGCGGTTTGCCTGCAAATGGCTGAAGACTTGTTCGCCGAGCCCCGTGACGTCGTTGTTCTGCATGGTGACATGCACCACGACAACGTCCTCGATTTCGGCCCGCGCGGCTGGCTGGTCATCGACCCGAAACGTGTGCGGGGCGAGCGCGGTTACGACTACGCCAACCTGATCTGCAATCCGGAACTGCCGACGGCCAGCGATCCTGAACGTTTTCGACGGCAAGTCGATGTGATCTGCGAATCGGCTGGACTGGACCGTCGGCGCTTCTTGCAATGGGTACTGGCATTCGCCGGACTGTCTGCTGCGTGGTTCATGGAGGATGCTGAACAAAAAGCCGCTGCCGGACAGCTGAAAGTCGCGCAACTGGCGGCTTGCGCGCTCGATGTCTGACACGACTAAGGGTTTTCGGAAGGGGCGCTATAGCGAATGTCTTACACGCGATGGTAGCTTTTTCGACTATTGCCGATTGGATCCAGAGCGTAATCTAGCCTCATCAACTGAAGCACAGGGAGTGTTTCAGGATCACGGATGATCGACCATTAGCAAGGATCGCTGCCGACAGGGAGTCGATAATGGTCTTGGGAAAAACCCGCTTCGGCGGGTTTTTTTTCGCCTGCAGAAAAGTATCGCGCCCAAACAGAAACACCGCCGATTGGCGGTGTTTCTGCATCTGCAGGTTTTACGAGGCGATCAACTGCCGCAACACGTAATGCAGGATCCCGCCGGACTTGAAGTACTCCACCTCGTTCAAGGTATCGATGCGGCACAGCACTTCGATTTTTTCCTGCCGGCCGTCTTCCCGGGTGATCACGAGGGACAGGTTCATCCGTGGGGTCAGCTCGACACCCGTCAGGCCCTGAATCTCCAGGGTTTCCTTGCCGGTGAGGTTAAGACTCTTGCGGTTCTGATCGAGCTTGAACTGCAACGGCAGCACGCCCATGCCCACCAGGTTGGAACGGTGGATCCGCTCGAAGCTTTCGGCAATAACCGCTTTCACCCCGAGCAGATTGGTGCCCTTGGCGGCCCAGTCGCGGCTGGAGCCGGTGCCGTATTCTTGCCCCGCAATCACCACCAGTGGCGTACCCGAGGCCTGATAACGCATGGCCGCATCGTAGATCGCCAGTTTCTCGCCGGTGGGAATGTAGATCGTGTTGCCGCCTTCTTCGCCACCGAGCATTTCATTGCGGATACGGATGTTGGCGAAGGTGCCACGCATCATCACTTCGTGGTTGCCACGGCGTGAACCATAGGAGTTGAAATCCCGAGGATCCACGCCTTTTTCCCGGAGATAGCGACCTGCCGGGCTGTCAGCCTTGATATTGCCGGCAGGGGAGATGTGGTCGGTGGTCACCGAATCACCCAGCAACGCCAGCACTCGTGCGCCTTTCACATCGGTGATCACCGGCAGAGGGCCGGCGATGTCATCGAAGAACGGCGGGTGCTGGATGTAAGTCGAATCTGCCTGCCAGACGTAGGTCGCGGCTTGCGGCACTTCGATGGCTTGCCACTGTTCGTCACCGGCGAACACCTCGGCGTATTCCTTGTGGAACATTGCGGTGTTGACCTGATTCACCGCGTCGGCGATTTCCTTGCTGCTCGGCCAGATGTCGCGCAGGTAGACCGGTTTGCCTTGTTTGTCCTCACCCAGCGGTTCACTGCTGATGTCCATGCGCACCGTGCCGGCCAGAGCGTAGGCAACGACCAGCGGTGGCGAGGCCAACCAGTTGGTTTTCACCAGCGGATGCACCCGGCCTTCGAAGTTGCGGTTACCGGACAGCACCGACGCCACGGTCAGGTCGGCTTTCTGGATGGCTTTTTCGATCGGTTCCGGCAGGGGGCCGGAGTTGCCGATGCAGGTGGTACAGCCATAGCCCACCAACGAAAAACCGAGTTGATCGAGGTACTGAGTCAGTCCGGCAGCCTTGTAATAGTCAGTGACCACTTTGGAGCCCGGTGCCAGTGAGCTTTTCACCCATGGTTTGCGGGTCAGGCCTTTCTCCACGGCTTTTTTCGCCAGCAGGCCGGCAGCCATCATCACGCTCGGGTTGGAGGTGTTGGTGCAGGAGGTGATCGCAGCAATCACCACGGCACCGTTTTTCAGGCGATAGGTGTGGCCGTCGTACTCGTAGTCGGTTTCGCCGACCAGATCGGCATTACCCACGGCGACACCGCCGCCGCCCTCGCTTTCCAGACGTCCTTCTTCCTTGCTGGTGGGTTTGAATTGCAAATCGAGGAAGTCACTGAAGGCCTGGCCGACATTCGGCAGGGACACCCGGTCCTGCGGGCGTTTCGGCCCGGCGAGACTGGCTTCGACGCTGCCCATGTCCAGCGCCAGGCTGTCGGTGAACACCGGTTCCTGACCGGGCAGGCGCCACAACCCTTGGGCCTTGGTGTATGCCTCCACCAGTTTCACCACTTCAGTCGGCCGGCCGGACAGGCGCAGGTATTCCAGTGTGACGTCATCGACCGGGAAGAAACCGCAAGTTGCGCCATATTCCGGGGCCATGTTGGCGATGGTCGCGCGATCGGCCAGTGGCAGGTCAGCGAGGCCGTCGCCGTAGAACTCGACGAATTTTCCGACCACGCCTTTCTTGCGCAGCATCTGGGTCACGGTCAGCACCAGGTCGGTGGCAGTGATGCCTTCCTTGAGTTTGCCGGTGAGTTTGAAGCCGATCACTTCCGGAATCAGCATCGACACCGGTTGCCCGAGCATCGCGGCTTCCGCCTCGATCCCGCCCACGCCCCAGCCGAGTACGCCGAGGCCGTTGATCATGGTGGTGTGGGAGTCGGTGCCGACCAGCGTGTCGGGGAAGGCATAGGTGCGGCCGTCTTCGTCTTTGGTCCACACCGTGCGCCCGAGGTATTCGAGGTTGACCTGGTGGCAGATCCCGGTGCCCGGCGGCACCACGCTGAAGTTGTCGAACGCGCTCTGACCCCAGCGCAGGAAGGCATAGCGTTCGCCGTTGCGCTGCATTTCGATGTCGACGTTCTGTTCGAAAGCGCTGGCGCTGCCGAATTTGTCGACCATCACCGAGTGGTCGATCACCAGATCCACCGGCGACAGCGGGTTGATCCGCTGCGGATCACCGCCGGCCTTGGCCATGGCGGCGCGCATCGCGGCCAGATCGACCACCGCCGGTACGCCGGTAAAGTCCTGCATCAGCACCCGGGCAGGGCGGTATTGGATTTCCCGGTCGGAGCGGCGCTCCTTGAGCCACGCTGCAATGGCCTTGAGATCGGCGCCAGTGACGGTTTTTTCATCTTCCCAGCGCAGCAGGTTTTCCAGCAGGACTTTCAGCGACATGGGCAGCTTGTCGAGATCGCCCAAGGTCTTGGCGGCATCCGGCAAGCTGAAATAGTGGTAAGTCTTGTCATCGACTTTCAGGGTTTTCAGAGAATTCAGACTATCGAGGGACGGCATTACGATCACTCCTTTGAGTCCGCACGGCTACGGACTGAGGGGACGGGCAGAGCTATCAACGTAGCCCTGTTTTCAGTAGCTGGCTAATAACTGGACTCTATGGGCAAGTCCAAGGTTCCGACATGGGCTATCATGCGCCGGTTTTCGTGACAGGCTTTGCTTCAACGCAGGTCTGGCCATCGCGCAGGGGATGAATGATCGCCCTCTGCCCAGGAGTAAGAATGAACACCCTATTCATGCATTGCCGGCCAGGCTTCGAAGGCGAAGTCTGCTCGGAGATTTCCGACCTCGCCGCCCAACTGAACGTGGCCGGCTACGCCAAGGCCAAACCGGCGACCGCTTGCGCCGAGTTCGTCTGCACCGAAGAAGATGGCGCCGAACGTCTGATGCGTGGGCAGCGTTTTGCCGAGCTGATCTTCCCGCGCCAGTGGGCCCGTGGACTCTTCATCGATCTGCCGGAAACCGACCGTATCAGCGTGATCCTCGCGCACATGGCCGAATTCCCGGTGTGCGGCAACCTGTGGCTGGAAGTCGTCGACACCAACGACGGCAAGGAGCTGTCGAACTTCTGCAAGAAGTTCGAAGGGCCGCTGCGCAAGGCGCTGACCGGCGCCGGCAAATTGGTGGACGACGCCAGCAAGCCGCGCCTGTTGCTGACCTTCAAGAGCGGCCGTGAGGTGTTTCTCGGTCTGGCCGATGCCGGTAACTCGGCGATGTGGCCGATGGGCATTCCGCGCCTGAAGTTCCCGCGTGAGGCGCCGAGCCGTTCGACCCTGAAGCTGGAAGAGGCCTGGCATCACTTCATCCCCCGCGATCAGTGGGACGATCGCCTGCACAGCGACATGACCGGTGTCGACCTCGGCGCGGCACCGGGCGGCTGGACCTGGCAACTGGTCAATCGCGGCATGCTGGTGACGGCCATCGACAACGGCCCGATGGCCGAGAGCCTGATGGATACCGGCCTGGTGCAGCACTTGATGGCCGACGGTTTCACCTTCAAACCCAAGCAACCGGTGGACTGGATGGTCTGCGACATCGTCGAGAAGCCGGCGCGCAATGCGGCGATGCTCGAAGAGTGGATCGGCGAGGGCCATTGCCGGGAGGCGGTGGTCAACCTCAAGTTGCCGATGAAGCAGCGATACGCCGAGGTGAAGCGTCTGCTGGAGCGAATTGCCGATGGTTTCAAGGCCCGCGGGATCAAGGTCGACATTGGCTGCAAGCAGCTGTACCACGACCGCGAGGAGGTGACCTGCCATTTGCGCCGCCATGACGTGAAGAAAACCAAAGCCCGCTGAGCGCGCGACAGGTGACCGAACACCCGGCATTGGGCGACAATGCCGGCCAGTTTCAGGAGTGAATCATGAGTGAAATGATTAATACGCCGGTCGACGGCACCCTCGACGCCACCGGCCTCAACTGCCCGGAGCCGGTGATGATGCTGCACCAGCACATCCGTGACCTGGTGCCCGGCGGCCTGCTCAAGGTGATCGCCACCGACCCGTCGACCCGCCGCGACATCCCCAAGTTTTGCGTGTTTCTTGACCATGAACTGGTGGGGCAGCACGAAGAGGCCGGGACCTATCTGTACTGGATTCGCAAGAAGTCCGGTTGATCGAAAGGCAAAAAAAAAGACCTGCATCTGCTAATGCCAGTCAGTTAAGCTGACTGGCATTTTTATTTTTGATCGGATACTTCGG
>NZ_JBSVWF010000114.1:0-7472 GCF_054071635.1 Pseudomonas sp. SDO52101_S400
ACGGAGCATTTTCTTTGAGCACCGCGCAGATTGCTAGGTTTTCACACAGTCTGCTGAGGTCGCTTTTTTCGTTTCTGCGGTTTGTTACTGGCTGGCGTTGCGACTGTGCCGGTAATCACTCACCGCTTCATACACCGCTTTGCGCAGGCGATTGATCCCGCCAATCGGGCGATGGGCTTCGATGCCGAACCATGGATTGAACGACAGATTGTCGCACTGCAGGTTCAGGGCCGGGGTGTCGAAGTCCTGCGGGGGCAGGGTGATTCTGGCCACTGTCTGGAACGGACTGTCCTGTTCGCGCCATTCGATGCTGGTGTCTTCGATCGGCATGTATTTATTCGCGTCCTGACGCTGGATCTGCAACACAAAACACGCGGGCACCCGATCCGTGGAAAGTTGCTGATTCAGCGCGCTGCGCAAGAAGTTCGGCAGGTCCTGGTTTTGCTTCGGCAGCGTGTAGGCCGGGCAGTTGTCCGGATCCGGCATCACCCGAAACTTCGCATTGGCCTCACCAAATTTGTAGGGCGATACCGAAAAGTAGGTCGTACGTGTCGGACTCTCTGGCGGCGGAGAAAGCGTCGCCAGTGCAATGAACAAGTGCCTGACTTGCCAGGTTCGAGGGTCCCAGCCCGGAAAGAACGCCATGACCTTTTTCCCGTCAGCCTGCGCCGCCACATTCTGACGATATTCAGCGACATCGCTGACGAAGAAATTCGGATGGCTGAACATCACGAAATCCTGCTCGTGCAGGCCCTGGCGGTCGCCCAGCAACTGTTTGCCCGGCACATCGAGCAATTTGATCGCCATGCCCCGGGCATCGCGGATGCTGTCGAATTGCGGATAGGCGTTACCGTTGGACAGACGTATCGTCGCCTGCCAGAACTTGCCCGGCTCGCTGAAAACGCCTCGGCGCAGATCCTGAGCCAGGTCCGGTAGTACTTGCACGTCAGCCTTCACGCAACCGTGGGCCTTGGCATGGGCGTCGCGCAGAAAACGCGTGCTTTCCCGGTGTTGATCGACAATGCGTACGGCGGTCTGGATCACGTCCTGTGTCATGGCGGCTTCACCGACGGGAATCTGCTCCGTCGCCGAGACCGGACCTTGGTGCTGCCAGGCGAACCAGGCGGTCGTCAGGGCCCAGCCGATCAGGCCGACTACCAGCAAAAGCAGCAATGTTTTGCCCAGCAACCGCCCCAGCCACAACCACAAACGCGCCAACATCGATGGCTTCTTGAACGAATTGAAGATCATGGCAGTTGCGCCTCCAGCGGGCCGCCCAGCACTTTCAGGTACTCCAGCAGCGCCCAGCGCTCCTCGGGCTGCAACAGCCGTCCTATGACCCCGTTACCGCGCTCGCCGGCGCGGAATTCATGGCCGCTGTTGTGGTTGCCGGTAATGCGCGTGTCGAACAGGAAAGCGTTGGTAAAGGCTTCGGTGCGATAACCCAAATGCCGAGGGTCGTATTCGAATGTGCCCTTATAGAAAGTGGTGGCGCGTTCATCCTGAGGTGAAAGCAGCTGATAGAGACTCGGCACCGAGCCGTTGTGCAGGAAGGGCGGTGTGGCCCACACACCGGCGAGCGGCCGGGCTTTGTAGGCGATTTTTTCCCGGACACCGATCGGCAGACCAAAGCCATCGAGTTTTGGTTTTTCTGCAGGTGTAACGCCGGCTTCACGGTAAGCGCGGTTTTCAACGAACGCCGTGACGTAAGCCAGGCCTTTGGCCACGGATAACTGGCTGAGGTCGAGCGGTTCTTTGGGTGTGGGATGCAGCTTCACGTCCATCTGCTCCAGCTCTGCCGGATTCCATTGCAGGGCTGTCAGGTTGAAACGGTGGTTGGCGATGTTATTGGCCGCGTTCGGGTCGGTGCCGATGACCTCCAACGGAAGCATGTGCAGATGCTGGACCCAGCGTTCGCCTTCTTGCGTCACCCGAGGAACGTGGCAACCCGCACAGTTTTCGGCAAACAGGGCTCGCCCCTTGGCCGCCAGCGGTTTGTCGACTTCGCCAAACAGTTTTTCCGGCCAGGCAGCAGGCTGAAGTTTTTGCAGGGTTTCTTCTATCTTGTGCAGATCGCGCACCCGTACGCTCGATGCGTAACGTTCATCACCCTGTAGCGGCTGGCCATTGGCATCGAAGAAATTCAGGGTGGCGCCAACCCCCAGTGCTTCGCCGATATTGCGTGCCATAGGCTGCTGCGCCGAGCCGTTCCACTGCACCCAGTCGAACGTCCACATGTCCCATAGTTGCGGGTAATCCACAGGAGCGTTGGCCACTCGGTAATTGGTGGGGGAGATCGCATCACCAAAGGTCGCGTTGGCGATTCGCCCGAAGGCATCGGTTCGGCCTGGGCCTTCCTCGGTGGGGTAGAGGCCACGATGGGTGTCGTTCCATGCCACTTTGATAAAGGTGTTCAGCGAGCCTTTGAAGTCTTTACGCAGTTGTTCATGGCGGGCGTCGTAGTCATTGCCCAGTACGTTGCGGGCGAAACGTTCGAATTTCCACGGGTTGTAGTAAGTGGAGGCCAGACTGGCGACCAATGCCTGTCCGAAACTGCCGCCACGCAATGTAGGAACGCTGGAAGGCAGCACATGCTGCGCCGAGCCGCCGTCGATGCGCACGGCCTGACCGTTGAGGTGCAACTCGCCGGTGTGGCACGCCGCACAGGTGATGTCCAGATACTGCTCAGCGCTGCCGGGATTCTGATGCCGGGCGAAGCCCACCGGCAGATTCCCCGGGTTGTTCGGTGTGGCTTTCTGCTGTGGGTCGATCAGAAAGCCGAAGCGCGCGAGGTATTCCGGGGAGGCGAAACGTTGCTGCGAAAACGGCAGCTCCAGCGCCTGGAACCATTCGTAACGAAGGCCTTTGACTTGCGTCCCTTGCGGGGTGAAGTAGTAGGTCTGGCGCTCTTGCTCAGTCCACTGGTTCAGGTAATGCACCTGTTTTGCAGGCGTCGGGAAGGGCAATTTCGGATTGGCGACATAGTAGAGAACCACTGCCAGGACCAGTCCCAGCAGCATCACGATCAGCGTCAGCACACGGAATAAGAGGCGCAAGATGAACATCCTTGTCGAGTTGTTGCGTTCTTATGCCTGAGCCGAGCCGCATGCGGCAAGTGGCCATTACGCCAAGTGTTGTGGGAAGAGGTATCGGTCACTGTCAGGGCAAGATGACAGAAGCTTCATCCTGCCTTTGCTCAAATGCTTTTTAATCCCTGAACTTATCGGAAGATTCCTGCTCTCATGCCGGTAGCCATTGGTCGTGGCGGCCTGATAAGCTCGCGGCTTTACTCGATTGCCCTTTCGGCGCATGAACAAGGAAATAGCATGAAACAGCATCGGTTGGCGGCGGCGGTAGCCCTGGTTAGCCTGGTACTCGCGGGTTGTGATTCGCAGACCAGCGTAGAGCTGAAAACCCCGGCGCAAAAAGCTTCCTACGGTATCGGCCTGAACATGGGCAAGAGCCTTGCTCAGGAAGGCATGGATGATCTGGACTCCAAAGCGGTAGCCCAGGGCATCGAAGATGCCGTCGGCAAGAAAGAACAGAAGCTGAAAGATGAAGATCTGGTCGAAGCCTTCGCTGCACTGCAAAAGCGTGCCGAAGAGCGTATGGCCAAGATGAGCGAAGAGTCGGCAGCCGCCGGCAAGAAATTCCTCGAAGAAAACGGCAAGAAAGCCGGCGTGACCACCACCGCTTCCGGTCTGCAGTACGAAGTGGTCAAGAAAGCCGACGGCCCACAGCCTAAGCCTACCGACGTAGTGACCGTTCACTACACCGGCAAGCTGACCAACGGCACCGTCTTCGACAGCTCCGTCGAGCGCGGCAGCCCGATCGATCTGCCGGTCAGCGGTGTGATCCCGGGTTGGGTCGAAGGCCTGCAACTGATGCACGTTGGCGAGAAGTACAAGCTGTACATCCCTAGCGATCTGGCTTACGGCGCACAATCGCCAAGCCCGGCAATCCCGGCCAACTCGGTTCTGGTCTTTGACCTCGAACTGCTGGCCATCAAGGATCCAGCCAAAGAAGACGCTGCTGCCGCCAAGTAACAGGCATCGGTACCGGCTTCAACAACAACGCCTCGCTTATGCGGGGCGTTGTTGCATCCGGGCCACGGCCAGCGTAAACAGACCGAACCGATACGCGTCACGACAGTCCTAGACTTTGAGGCCGCCGGCGCTAGACGCCCTGAGCCTCCAAGTCAATGAAATATTGGGTTTTTTTATGTGAGTAAAAAACGCCCGATCTGAGCGCAGCCCTTATGAACCGGGGCTCTCAGCGTCGAAATGCAGCTCTGTTCACAAGGTTATCCACAATTTGTGTGGATAACATTTCAACGGGAGAAATAGATGAAAGCTCCATGGAATTTCGCCCGATTCCTGCCGTTGGCCGGACGACTCCTGGCCCGTGGCCGTTTGCCAACACTGTTGTTTGCAGTGGCCAGCAAAGGCGCCGCGCAGGGCAATCGCCTCGGAAAATTGAAGGATGACCTGCGATTGCTCCAGACGCTATGCCTGGCGTACTGGCGTGGCGAGTATCGTGCGATCAGTCCCAAAGCCATGATTTCGGTTGTTGCGGGCCTGATGTACTTCCTCAGTCCGGTGGATGCGATCCCGGATTTCATTCCCGTTTTCGGCATGCTCGATGACATCGCGGTCCTGGCCTGGGTGATGAAAACCCTCGACGACGAACTCAACGCATTCCGCCTGTGGCGTCAGCGTCAGGCGCCGGAAAAGCTCAGGGTTGTCGAGCGCCTGCCCGATACACCCGAACAACTTCAGCTTCAGGGCCCGAAAAAGTCCTGAATCGCGACAGCCTCTTATACAGATAGATACCCCCCACGACCTTGGCCGCTGTTAGGATTACACTTCTAGGGAAAAGTGCCGACTCGCTAAGTGTTGTTGTCCTACGGGGTAGTCATGGATATTCAGATAATTGCACGCGATGGCGAACCCGAATATGCGGTTCTGCCATGGGCTCAGTATCAGGCTCTACTGAAAGCAGCAGGCATTAACGAAGCACCGTCGCAACCGGCTCCAGCGCCGCTTGCGGCCACACCGGACCCGATTCTTCCAGGTCTGGATCAATTACGCAGTTTGCGCGAAGGGAAGGGCATCGCCATCGAGGCGCTCGCCCGCACGGTAGGCATCAGCCCGTCTTACCTGGCCATGATCGAAAGCGGTGAGCGTCTGCCCGACGCTGCGATTCGCCGCAGCCTGGCCTGGGAGTTGACGGTGCCAGGGTGGAGGGAACAATCGTGAGCGTACGCATCAGTCGTCAACATTGGGACGGATTGCTGGGGGAGCTGGACCAGGCGCGCAGGCAGCGCCATCTTCTGACCTATCGAGCTTTGCTCGAGCGTCTGCAACTGCCTACACCGGCGATGCAGACATTGACCGCTGCACTGGAGCATCTTGCCGCACTGGACGCTAAAGCCGAACAACCGTTGCGCAGTTCGCTGGTGATCAGCCAGGGCGCCAGTCGCCTGCCACGCACCGGTTTCTTTGAATGTGTCGAGCGTCTTGGGCGTTTTTCCGGGCCATCCGATGGTGTTGCCGCAGCATCGTGGCATGCCTCCGAAGTGGTGCGGGTCTTTGAGTACGAATACCCGGAATCGGCGGAGGCCTGAGTGTTTTTACGACTCAAGGCGCGGGCAAGTTACTGGCTCGCCCGTAGGCTGTTTCACTGGTCGTGGTTTGTCCGTCAGCCCCGAGGCTGGCGCTGGCTCGAAGGGCAGTTTGCGCGCATGGCCAACCTGGGCGATGTCGGCGCGCAAAGCTTCTACGGACACATCCTGACGTTTCGCGGCGTTGGTCTGGGCGCGCGTGAGGAGGGCGTCCGGTTGCTGCGGCTGGCGGCGCTGGCCGGGGATGGCAAGGCGGCGTATCAGGTCGGTGTCATCAGTCTTGCCGGTACACCGAGCAAGGCTCCGGACCCTTCGGAAGCTGCTCGCTGGTGGACCATGGCCGCGCAGGCCGGGCATCCACTTGCCGAGCTCAAGTTGAAAGAGCTGGCCGGTCGGGATCATTCCCGGTAAGCGAACGATTTGTTCCGTGAACGGGGCGTGAGGGAAACCTCCCGCCCCGTTTTTGCGTCTGCTGTTCGATAAAGATCAGTTGCAGACTTCTCCTACATCCATCGCCTACTCGCCTGACTTCTTTTCTGTTTGATCCCCCGCAAAGTCCTTCGCCTGATTTTTGCGCGAGGGAACGCATATGTTCGACCCGGTTTTTCATTTCGTCATGCGCATGGGAGTGCGCTGATGGAAGCCATCGCCCGCATCGAGCAAGAACTCGACAGCTTTCCCCGCACCCTCGACCTCTACCGCGAACAGCTCAGGCACTGGCTCAGTCGTTCGGCAGACAGCGTCAGCCATGCGGCCGATCTGCCGTCGTTGATGGGGATGGAACGGATCATCCGTTTCGGCGAGCACAGCACGGCGGTCGCCATTGACGACAACCGTTTTTCTACGGCTGTCGTGCAATGCCCGGCAAACGGGCGAATGGAGATCGAGAGCAAGTTCGAATCGGTATACGACATTCCGTTGGGCGGCATCGTTGTCGATGTGGTGGCGGTGGATGGCGGCAAGGTCAAGTCCGTCACGCTCGATGCTCAGGGCAAGGGGTTGTTCACCGGTGATGCGGGCAAGTTCTACCGGGTAGTGGTGCACGGCCAGGCCAGCGAGAAGCAGGTTGATGCGCTGTTCGAGTCCTACGATGGCCTGACCCGGCAGTTGGATAGTTGGCTGCGTAGCGAGTGGCAGGGCTTCAAGCCGAAGTGGTCGCAGTCAGTGGTGCCGGCGGCGGGCAACGGCCTGCTGGCCGGGAGTTGGGCTGCGATCGAGGGGGTGTGGGACAGCATTGGGTTGCTGTCGGAGATTCTCCAGGATCCCGGAAAGTTTGCCGAGCGGTTGGGCAGTGGCGCCGCACAGTTGATCGCGCTGGCAGAAACAGCGCCTGAAATGATGGAGAAGCTTCAGTTACTGGTCAGTGACGAGGCGGCGCTGTGCCTGTTGCTGCGTACCGCCAGCCTCTGGCTGGAGATGCTGCCGCCCAATGAAATTGCCGGGAAAACCGCCGAGGCTGTCTCAATGGTGGTGGTGCAGCTGCTGATCGACGTTTTGATCGGCATTGTGCTGACCTTCGTCGGCGCCGGAGCGGGGATTGCGTATCTGACCTTGCGCCTGGTGGATCGTGGCGCTCAGTTGTTGTCGGTGGTGACGCGTCTGGTGAAGGCGATATTTGGCATCGTCAGCACCTTCATCGGCTATGTGAACCAGTACAAGTCCGTCGCCGCACGCGGTATCGCCGCCGGGGTGAAAAAGGGCCGCATGCAACTGCGCTGGGATGCCCGCCGCAACGCTTCCCTGAAAAAAGACGAGCACCACGACGACAAGCCTGATCAGGCGAAAAACCCCAACGGCGACAGCGCCGATTGCGCAGCGCTGACCTGCACCAACGGTTGTCCAGTGTCGA
>NZ_JBSVWF010000115.1:0-6280 GCF_054071635.1 Pseudomonas sp. SDO52101_S400
TTCCAAATGTGGGAGCGGGCTTGCTCGCGAAGAGGCCAGGCCAGCCAACACTCAGCCCCAGCCTTTCATGAAATCAATGAACGCCCGCACCTTCAGCGGCAGGTGCCGGGTGTCCGGGTACAACGCGTACACACCTTGTTCGGCGAAACGGTGATCCGGCAACAAGCGCTGTAACCGCCCGACATCCAGGTCTTCCTGAATCAGCCATTGCGGCAAAATCGCCACGCCTTGCCCGGTCAACGCAAAGGCACGCAGGGTCGCGGAGTTGTCCGCGACGATGGCGGTGGTTCCCGGTTTCGGCTGGTAGAAATGTTCGGTGCCGACCGGATCGGTGACCGTCATTTCCGGCACTCGTCCATGTCCCAGTGTCGGCATCGATTCCAGCACAGCCAGCTTGTCTACCGGCGCAAAACCCTCGACCAGCCCCGGCGCCGCCACGGCAAACACCTCGAACGTAGATAACTGCACCGCCCGCAGATTGGAGTCGTGCATGCGCCCCAGGCGAATCGCCATGTCGAACCGTTCGGAGATCAGATCGGCATGGGTCGAGGACGTGGACAAGTGAATATTCAGTTGCGGCTGCTGCCGGCGAAACACCTCCAGCGCCGGCACCACCTGAGCCAACGCAAACTCCACGGTCGTGGTGATGCGCAGCGTGCCCTTGAGCTGAGAGTGCTCCGAGCGCGCCTCTTCGATGGCCAGCCGCGCTTCGTCCAGCGTGCGCAAGCAGCGCCGATAAAAACGTTCGCCGGCATCGGTCAGGGCCAGTTGCCGGGTGTTGCGGGTGAGCAGGGTGACGCCCAACTCCTCTTCCAGCCGCTTGAGATTGAAGCTCACCACCGCGCGCGTTTGTCCCAACGTAT
This sequence comes from Pseudomonas sp. SDO52101_S400, assembly GCF_054071635.1. NCBI lineage: Bacteria > Pseudomonadati > Pseudomonadota > Gammaproteobacteria > Pseudomonadales > Pseudomonadaceae > Pseudomonas > Pseudomonas sp. SDO52101_S400. The sequence goes on from NZ_JBSVWF010000115.1 coordinate 864, forward strand.
CGGCGGCAGCGGTCAGCGAGCCGGCCTCGACCACAGCTTTGAAGGTATCGAATCGATCCAGGCTGACCATGTTCAGCACGTCCACTGTCAAAATAGTTTTGACAAACTAGCAGTCAAACCAGCGTATTTCTATCGCCGCAAGCGCCCTACCCTGCACACCTCATCACAGGGAAGCTGCCATGGCCTATCGCTCGAAAGTCGCGCTGGTGTATCTGTTGGGGTTCGCCCTCGACCTGCTGAACATGTTCGCCGCCAGCATCGCCTACCCGGACATCGCCCGGCAGTTGCAGGCATCGGTGACGCAACTGGCGTGGATCACCAACGCCTACATGCTCGGGCTGACGCTGATCATTCCGATGAGCGTATGGCTGGCTGCACGGGTTGGCGAGCGACGACTGATCCTCGGTTCGTTGCTGGTGTTCGGGATCGCCTCAGGGCTCATCGCTCAGGCGAGCTCGATTGAAAGCCTGATCGGCTGGCGACTGCTGCAAGGGCTGGGTGGCGGGCTGTTGTTGCCGGTCGGTCAGGCATTGGCTTATCGAGAGTTTCCGGCGACACAACGTGCGCACTTCACCGGAGTGGTTTTGCTGGTGGCGCTGATGGTGCCGGCCCTGTCGCCGGCGGCGGGTGGTTTGATCGTTGAAGCGTTGTCGTGGCGCTGGATTTTCTACCTGAACATGCCGGTGGCGCTTTTCGCTTTCGGGCTGGGCCTGTTATGGCTGAAAGCGGATCAACCAACAAGTGAACGTCCGGCACTGGACGCGCGTGGTCTGCTGCTGGCGGTGTCCGCCCTGAGTCTGTTGCTGATGGCCGTCAGCCTGGCGAGCGAACCCGCTACCCGCCACTTCGCGGGCGGTGTCCTGTTGCTCAGCGTCATCACCTTGTGGATATACCTGCGCGATGGCTGGAGAAAACCCGGGGCGGTCCTCGACCTGCCACTGATCAGGAACCCGTCATTGCGACTGGCGATGCTGATCTACCTCTTTGTTCCCGGCATCTTTACCGGCACCAACATGATTGCCGTGCTGTACCTGCACGATCTCGGTTTCGGCGCAGCACAAACCGGGGCGCTGATGCTGTCCTGGGCGGCCGCTTCGGGCGTGGCGATCATGCTGGGCAAACGCAGCTTCAACCGGATCGGCCCCAAGCCTTTGCTGATCGCCGGCATGCTGCTGCAATGCCTTGGCATCGTCGTACTGATGCAGATCGACCACCCCGCCAGCGGCCCGTTGATCCTCGCCTACGCCTTGATGGGGCTGGGCGGCAGTCTGTGCAGCGTCACCGCGCAGACCCTGGCATTCGTCGGCATCACGCCAGAAAAAATGGGCCATTCCAGCGCCCTGTGGAATATCAATCGCCAACTCGGTTTCTGTCTCGGCGCGGCGTTGCTCAGTTCGCTGCTGGGCGCACTGGGCGCCGACGGTTTCCAATACTGCTTTCTCGCCGCTGCGCTGCTCACGCTGTTGCCGATAGTCGCCGTGCTGCGTTTCGACTCGTCGAAAGTGCTCGCCCTGCTGAACCCACCTTCCCTTCAGGAACAATCCACATGACTGACTACGCCGACTATTTTGACGAAGTGATCCGGGCCCATGAGGCCATCGAACGATGGTTTTCCGTGGAGGAAGAAGAAGCCGCACTGGAGCGATTGCTGGCGCGGTTTTCGCCACAGTTCTCCATGGTGACGCCGCTGGGTCGCGTGCTGGATGTCGAGGCCTTGCGTGCACTGTTTCAAATGGCGGCCGGGAAGAAGAACGGGTTCAGGATCGAACTCGGCGAGCTTCGCGGGATTGCATTGCATGAACGCGGTGCGACGGTGAGTTATCGCGAGCAGCAAACCGATGCGAGCGGATTGCACACGGGTCGACGCTCAACCGTGGTGTTTGAAAAAACCGAATCTGGACAGGTGATCTGGCGGCATTTGCAGGAGACGTTTTGCAGCGAGTAGATGCTGAGTATTTGCTCGTAAAACCGAGTCGTCCCAATCGCGAGCAGGCTCGCTCCCACACTGGATCTGTGCCGCACTGAAGATCCCATGTGGGAGCGAGCCTGCTCGCGAATGGCTACAACGCGGTCTGTCAGTTATCCACTGCGTCCTGCTTCACCACCACGGTGCAAGTAATCCCCGCCGCCAGCAGCACACCTTCCGGCACTTCATCGATGTGAATCCGCACCGGCACCCGTTGCGCCAGGCGCACCCAGTTGAAGGTCGGGTTCACATCGGCGATCAGCTCGCGGCTTTCCGGGTTGTCACGGTCGTAGATCCCTCGGGAAATACTTTCCACGTGGCCCTTGAGGACTTCGCCGCTCATCAGTTGCATGTCGGCTTTGTCGCCGATGCGAACATGGGGCAGTTTGGTTTCTTCGAAGAAGCCGTAGACCCAGAACGAATTCATGTCGACCACGGCCATTTTCGCTTCGCCGATGCGCGCGTAGTCGCCGCGATGCACGTTGAGGTTGGTCACGTAGCCGTCCACCGCCGCACGCACTTCGGTGCGTTTGAGGTTGAGCTCGGCCGCTTCCAGTTGGGCCTGGGCCTGTTGGTAATCGGCCAGCGCGGAGTCGGCGATGTTGCTGGCGTCGTCGCGGTTTTCCTTGGAGATCACCAGGTTGTCGAGATCGGCGCGGCGATGGGCGTTGACCTTGCGCATTTCCCACGTGGCCTTGCGCGAAGCCACCAGCGACTGCGCCTGCTTCACCGCGAGACGGTAGTGTTCGGGGTCGATCTGCATCAGCAAGTCGCCCTTCTTCACCAACTGGTTGTCGCGTACCGGCACGTCCACCACTTCACCAGTGACGTCGGCGGCGACGTTGATGATGTCGGCGCGGACCCGGCCGTCGCGGGTCCACGGGGTATTCATGTAGTGCTCCCACAACGTGCGACCGATCCACAGCGCAAGGGCCAGCACCAGCAGGGTCGCGAGCAGGCTGAAAAACTTTTTCATCAGAACGTTCTCAACGGTAGACAGTCAGCGCCATCGCGCCGAACAGACAGGTAAACAGGCTCAGGCGCAGCAGCGCCGGGTGCCAGAAGAAGCGGTATAGGTCGAACCCCGACAGGAACCGGTCCAACGCCCAGGCCAGCGCCGCAGCGACGAAAAACATCAGGGTCATGGTCGGCATGTACACGCCGTGGAAGGCGATTTCACGAGGCATGGGCAAGTCCTTCGGGCTTGGCGATGGCGTAGGCGGCGAGTGGCGATTGCGGGTCGAGCAACGAGGTGCGGATAAAGTGCAGGTAACTTTTCACCCGACGCAGCGCCGAGGTATCGAAGTGCGGGGCGAACGGTTCGTCAGTGGCGGCGACACGGCTGATCGCGTGATCGACCGCGACCAATGCGCGCTCCAGGTTGCTCGAATTCGGTTGCAGGAACAGCCGCACCAGCGAGCGTCCCATGACCCGGATTGCCTGGCGCCACGGCTGGGATTCGGCATACGCCGGGTGCACCGGCAGGATCGCTTGTTCCTTGCGCAACTCGATGATCGCGTGGCCGACTTCCAGCACCACGAACATCCAGCGCAGCAGATTTTTCTGCACCTGCGGCTGACCGGCCGCCAGCCCATAAGCCTGGTGCATCAGGTCACGGGTACGGCTTTCGAAACTTGACGCCAGGCCCTTGAGTTTGCCGCTGATGGCGTACACCACTTGCCCGCGCAGGTCCTGCTCCAGTCGCCGCCACAACCAGCGGCTGTTCGGCGGCAGAATGATCGCCCCCGCTGCCGCGCAGACCAGCATGCCCATGACCATGGCGATGTAGTCGTTGATGAAGGTGTAGGGGTTGTAGATCGTCAGGTTGTCCGGCACGGAACCTGTACTGAAGAAGATCAGCAGACCGAGACCGACACCGGCGTATTGCGGTCGCGATGCGAGGAACGAGCCGAGCACGATCACCGGCGCGAGCATCACGCACAGCAACGGGAAACCATCGATCCACGGGAAGATGAAAAACATCTCGACGAAACCGATCAGCGCCCCGAGGAAAGTGCCGCACGCCATCTGGAACGCCATGCGCTTCGGGTTCGGCGTCGCCGCCGACAGGCCCACGGTGGCGGCAGCGATCAGGGTCATGGTCGCGCCGCTCGGCCACGCCGTGGCGACCCAGTAGCTGCCGAGTACGACGAGGATGAACGTGGCACGAATCCCCGAGGCCGCCGCTGCCCACCAACTGGTCTGCGGGGTGAACGGCTCGTCCCAGCGCTCGCGTTCGTGGCTGTGATCGGCCAGCGAGGCGTGGGTCTGTGCATAACTGTGCAGGTCATCGACGAAGCGATAAAGCAGTTCATACGCGGTGTGGAAATCCAGTTGCTCGGCGTCACTCGGGTCGCTCTCCTGGAAGACCGCCCGCAGGCTGCGCACCCGCGCTGGCAAGCCTTCCTTGTACGCCGTCAGCGCCAGCACCAGACGCGCCGCATCCGGGCTGGTCAGCGCACGGCCACTGAAGCCGTCGAGTACTTCGGCCAGATCCTGCAAGCCCGGTTTGATCGCTGCTTCCACATGGTCGGCGCCGTTGCGGCGCAAACGCTCGAGCAACTGGTGCAAGGCGTTGAACCGCGTGGTGATGCCCATGAACTCGCTGTTCAGGCGACTGAGTCGACCGTTGCGCCGACGCATGTGCGGGTCTTCGAACACGGTCACGCTGCGCAGCCCTTCCAGACCCACCGCTTCGGCGATGAAACGCACGTTGCTGGCCTCGAACGTTTCCGGTTTGCTGCGCCCGCGCAGGCCATCGGTGACAAACAGCGCGAACACTCCGAAGCGCTGATACAGAGCGTTGCGCATTGCCGCGCTGGCGGTCTGCGGCAGGATCGCGGCGCTGACCAGGGTCGAGCAGAGAATCCCCAGTGAGATCTCCAGCACTCGCCATACCGCCGCCATGAACGCGCCATCGGGATGGGCGAGCGCCGGCAGGCCGACCATCGCGGCGGTGTAGCCGGCCAGCACAAAACCGTAGGCGCGGAAGTTGCGACAACGGGCGGCGCCGGCCGAGCAGATGCCGACCCAGATTGCCAGCGAACCGAGGAACAGTTCGGTGTTCTGTGCGAACAGTGAAATCAGCGTGACCATCATCGCCGACCCGGCCAGGGTGCCGAGAAAGCGATAGAAACTCTTGGCGAATACCTGACCGCTCTGCGGTTGCATGACGATGAACACAGTGATCATCGCCGTGCGCGGTTGCGGCAGTTCCAGGCGCATTGCCAGCCACAGGGTCAGGAATGCGGCAATCAACACCTTGAAGATGTAGACCCAGGTCACGCCGTCGCTGCGCGCCCAGTCAAAGAACCCCCGGCGCCATTCCAGGGAGTACAGCCAGCGCAAAGGTGCGGGCAGGTGAGTCATTTGGTCTTGCTCAAAAAGTCAGTCGAACCGAAGAAACTGTGGGAGCGGGCTTGCTCGCGAATGCGCTGTGTCAGACAACACA
>NZ_JBSVWF010000116.1:0-5986 GCF_054071635.1 Pseudomonas sp. SDO52101_S400
AGCATTTTCTTTGAGCACCGCGCAGATTGCTAGGTTTTCACACAGTCTGCGAAGGCCGTTTTCTGTTTAACGCGATCGATCAACCGCCGAGGTACGCCTCGCGTACTTTCGGGTCGGTCAGCAGCGCTTCACCGGTGCCTTGCATCACCACCCGGCCGTTCTCCAGAACGTACGCACGGTCGGCGATTTTCAGCGCCTGGTTGGCGTTCTGTTCGACCAGGAACACCGTCACACCGTCCTTGCGCAGCTGTTCGATGATGTCGAAGATCTGCTGGATGATGATCGGTGCCAGGCCCAGCGACGGCTCGTCGAGCAGCAGCAGTTTCGGCTTGCTCATCAGCGCACGGCCGATGGCGAGCATTTGCTGTTCGCCGCCGGACATGGTGCCGCCGCGCTGGTTGAAGCGTTCTTTCAGGCGTGGGAAAAGTCCGAGAACCTTGTCCATCTGTTCCTGATAGTCGCCCTTGTCGGTAAAGAATCCGCCCATGGACAGGTTTTCTTCGACGGTCAGACGGGCAAACACCCGACGGCCTTCCGGCACCACGGCAATGCTCTTGCGCATGATCTGCGACGAGTCCTGGCCGACCAGTTCCTCACCCATGTAGCGGATGCTGCCACTGTGCGCCTGCGGCGAACCGCACAGCGTCATCAGCAGCGTGGATTTGCCGGCACCGTTGGCGCCGATCAGCGTCACGATCTCGCCCTGACGGACTTCGACGTTGACGCTGTGCAGGGCCTGGATCTTGCCGTAGAAGGTGGAAACGTTTTCGAACTGCAGCATTTACGCTTCCCCCAGGTAGGCTTTGATCACTTCAGGATTGTCGCGGATCTGTTCCGGCGTGCCGTCGGCCAGAGGCGTGCCCTGGTTGATCACGACGATGTGGTCGGAAATGCTCATGACCAGTTTCATGTCGTGTTCGATCAGCAGCACGGTCACGTTGTGCTCTTCACGCAGCACGCTGATCAGCGCCTTCAGGTCTTCGGTTTCCTTCGGGTTCAGACCGGCAGCCGGTTCGTCGAGCATGAGGATCCGCGGACGGGTCATCATGCAGCGGGCGATTTCCAGGCGACGCTGCTGACCGTAGGCCAGGGTGCCGGCCGGACGGTTGGCGAATTCCTTGAGGTTGACCTTGTCCAGCCAGTACTCGGCGTACTCCATGGCCTCGCGCTCGCTTTTGCGAAACGCCGGGGTCTTGAACAGACCGGCCAGGAAGTTGGTGTTCAGGTGACGGTGCTGGGCGATCAACAGGTTCTCGACCGCCGTCATGTCCTTGAACAACCGCACGTTCTGGAAGGTGCGCACCACGCCCTTGAGGGCGATCTTGTGGCCAGGCAGGCCTTCGATCGGCTCGCCATCGAGCTTGATGCTGCCGCCGCTCGGCTTGTAGAAACCGGTCAGGCAGTTGAACACGGTGGTCTTGCCCGCGCCGTTAGGCCCGATCAGCGCCACCACTTGTTTCTCTTTCACGGTCAGGGCCACGCCGTTGACCGCCAGCAGGCCGCCGAAGCGCATGCTCAGATTTTCGACTTTCAGGATCTCGCGGCTCATTTGCGCAGCTCCATGTGAGGACGTTGCATGGGCAGCAGACCTTGAGGTCGCCAGATCATCATCAGCACCATCAGGGCGCCGAACATCAGCATGCGGTACTCACTGAACTCACGCATCATTTCCGGCAACAGGATCATCACGACCGCGGCGAGTACGACACCCAGCTGCGAGCCCATGCCGCCCAGTACCACGATGGCGAGAATGGTCGCCGACTCGATGAAGGTGAAGGACTCCGGCGTCACCAGACCCTGACGGGCGGCGAAGAAGCTGCCGGCGAAACCTGCGAAGCAGGCACCCAGGGTGAACGCTGAAAGTTTGATGAGCGTTGGGTTCAGGCCCAATGCGCGGCAGGCGATCTCGTCCTCACGCAACGCTTCCCAGGCACGGCCCAGAGGCATGCGCAGCAAGCGGTTGATGACGAACAGCGCGAACAGCGCCAGGAACAACGCAACCAGGTACAGGAAGATCACCTTGTTGATCGAGTTGTATTCCAGGCCGAAGTACTCGTGGAACGTCTGCAAACCTTCAGCGGCTTTACGTTCGAAGGTCAGACCGAAGAACGTTGGCTTCTCGATGTTGCTGATGCCGTTCGGGCCACCGGTGATGTCGGTGAGGTTACGCAGGAACAGACGGATGATTTCACCGAAGCCCAGCGTCACGATCGCCAGATAGTCACCGCGCAGACGCAGTACCGGGAAACCGAGCAGGAAGCCGAAGGTGGCCGCCATCAGTCCGGCGATCGGCAGGCAGATCCAGAAGCTCAGACCGTAGTAGTGCGACAGCAGCGCATAACTGTAGGCGCCGACGGCATAGAAGCCGACGTAACCGAGATCGAGCAGGCCGGCCAGGCCGACCACGATGTTCAGGCCCAGGCCGAGCATCACGTAGATCAGCACCAGCGTGGCGATATCCACCGCGCCGCGAGAACCGAAGAACGGCCAGACCAGTGCACCGATGATCAACGCAATGATGATCCAGCGCTGGGTGGTCGGCAGGGTCAGGAAGCTGCTGGCCTTGGCCGGCATCTTTGGCAGGCTGGGCGAGGATTTCCAGGCCGCACCGATCTGCTGGTCGAACAACACTCGCAGGAACATCAATACCGAGCACACGGCGATGGTGATCAATGTCGAGGTACTGGTGCCATGCACTTCGAGGTTGATGCCGACGATGGTCAGCTTCAGACCGAGTACCGGGTAGGCCACCGCCCACACCAGCAGGGCGCTGAACAGCGCCTGTTTAAGATTCCTAGTCATACTTTCTCAACCTCCGGACGACCCAACAGGCCGGTTGGCCGGAACAACAGCACCAGAACCAGCAGGCCGAACGCCACGACGTCCTTGTACTGGTCGCCGAAGATATCGGCACCAAAGGCTTCCGCCACACCGAGCACCAGCCCGCCGAGCATGGCGCCGGGGATGCTGCCGATGCCGCCCAGTACCGCAGCGGTGAACGCCTTGAGGCCGACGAGGAAACCGGCGTTCGGGTTGATCACGCCGTATTGCATGCTCAGCAGCACGGCCGCGATGGCCGCCAGCGCAGCACCAATGACGAAGGTCAGGGCGATGATGTTGTTGGTGTTGATACCCAGCAGGTTGGCCATCTTGATGTCTTCGGCGCAGGCGCGACAGGCGCGACCCAGGCGAGAGCGGGAGATGAACAGCGTCAGGCCGAGCATGGCGACCAGGGTCACCACGAACACCACGATTTGCATGTAGGAAATCAGCACTTCATGTGCGCCACCCGGCCCGATGGAGAAGTTTCCGGGGATCAGGTTGGGGATGGATTTGTCCTTGGAGTCTTGCGCCAGCAGAACCGTGTTCTGCAGGAAGATCGACATACCGATGGCGGAAATCAGCGGGATCAGACGGTTGCTGCCGCGCAAGGGGCGGTAGGCGACCCGTTCGATGCTGTAACCGTAAGCACTGGTCACGACGATGGTTGCGAGAAAAGCGGCGGTCATCAACAGTGGAACACTGTCGAGTCCCATCATGGACAGCCCGGCGATGGCGATGAAGGCCACGTAGGAGCCGATCATGTACACCTCGCCGTGGGCGAAGTTGATCATTCCAATGATGCCGTAGACCATCGTATAGCCGATGGCGATCAGGGCATACGTGCTGCCAATGGTCATGCCATTAACCAGCTGTTGGAAGAAGTGATAGATGTCAGGCATTACAGCGCTCCTAAAAACCTGATACGCATTTCACTGGTGGAGTCATTTTCCCGCCCGGCCCCGTGGATCTTTATCCACTTCGAATCCGGGTTTTGCCAGCGAACCGCTGATGACGGTTTTGAGATTTTCAGGTGGGGAGACTGGCGGATCACGCCAGCGCGGCCCAATACATTCGTAAAACAAAGCCCACGGCACGCCGTGGGCTTTATTGGCAGTCAGTCAGGCAGCGCCTTACTGAGGCGAAACTTCGGTTTTAGGTTTGCCGAAGTGCCACTCGTAGACCACGAATTTGAAGTCCTTCAGGTCGCCCTTGGCGTCGAAGCTCAGGTCGCCGGTAGGGGTCTTGAAGGTGCCGGCGTGAATGGCGGCCGCCACTTTCGCAGGGTCTTCGGACTTGGCTGCGGTGATACCTTGGGCAATCACTTCAACCGCCGAGTAGGACGGGAACACGAACGGGCCGCTCGGGTCTTCTTTCTTCGCCTTGAAGTCTTCAGCCAGCTTCTGGTTGGCCGGATCCTGGTCGAAGGACTTCGGCAGGGTCACCAGCAGGCCTTCGGACGCATCCTTGGCGATCTGCGAGATGGAGTCGTTACCCACGCCTTCCGGACCCATGAACTTGGCTTTCAGGCCTTTTTCCTGGGACTGACGCAGGATCAGGCCCAGCTCAGGGTGGTAGCCGCCGTAGTAGACGAAGTCGACGTTGGCTTGCTTGAGCTTGGAGATCATCGAGGAGAAGTCTTTGTCGCCGGCGTTGACGCCTTCGAACACGGCAACCTTGACGCCTTTGCCTTCCAGGGTTTTCTTCACGGCGGTGGCGATGCCTTCGCCGTATTGCTGTTTGTCGTGCAGGACAGCAACGATTTTCGGTTTCACGTGATCGGCAATGTAGTTACCGGCGGCAGGGCCCTGGGCGCTGTCCAGACCGATGGTGCGGAACACCATTTTGTAACCACGGCTGGTGATGTCCGGGCTGGTGGCAGCCGGGGTGATCATGATCACGCCTTCGTCTTCGTAAACGTCCGAAGCAGGCTGAGTGGAGCTGGAGCACAGGTGACCGACCACGAATTTGACGCCGTCGTTGACGACCTTGTTCGCTACGGCTACCGCTTGTTTCGGATCGCAGGCATCGTCGTATTCAACGGCTTCGAGCTTCTTGCCATCGACGCCGCCCTTGGCGTTGATCTGTTCGATGGCCATTTTGGCGCCACTGAACTGCATGTCGCCGTACTGGGCTACTGGACCGGTTTTAGGGCCGGCGATACCGATCTTGATGGTGTCAGCTGCGAACGAATGGCTGGCAACCCCGGCCAGTACCATAGCGGCAAACAGTTTGGAAATCTGCTTAGTAGCCTTAGTCATAGTGCTCCACTCTTACTGTTGTATTTTTTTAGAGTCCTGACGCCGTAGCAGCAGAACCGGGCCAGATATCATCGCGATATCGTCCGGAAATGCCCCCGGCAACTGTACCGGTACAGTGTAGAGCGCCGGTTGTCGGCCTGGGAAGCTGGCGCCCAGGGGCAAATTCTGGAGATGTCGCTTTAATGAAAGAAAAAGACAGAATTGCGGCGGGACGTTCAGAGGGCTTATACCCCAATCATCAGCATTCCCTGGCCTTCCTGCTCTTTTCGTTCGGTACAGCCTTTTGCTACCGGGTTTTTCTGCCGAACCACCGACGTTATCATTCGCGCCGATTTCTTTTCCGGACAGTCCCATGAATCAAGAACCTAGCACCCTCTATGCCAAGCTGCTTGGTGAAACCGCATCTATTACCTGGAAAGAGCTGGAGCGCTTCTACGCTCAGGGTGCCCTATTGTGGGTCGACGCTGACCTGGATTTGATCGCCGTGGCCGAGGCCGTGGCATCGGATCAAGGCGAGAAAGTCGCTGCCTGGCTGGCCGAAGACAAGGTCGCCAAGCTGTCTGAAACGCGGGCGCTGGATATTTTTGAACGTGATCCAGAGATGTGGGCGGTGGTGGTCCGGCCATGGATTCTGGTCCAGGAAAGGGCGCCTGTCTGAAGGGTTGCACCTTGTTGGTGCGAAGAATCATCGAGAAAAAGTGTGTAGCCGAGTAGCGTGATGGCACGTTGCCGTAGAGAAATGCCACAAGCAGGGGTGGCATAACGGTGACGTAAACGTAACGGGCACAGTTTAGTAAGCAGCCTAACGGCTGCTTAATTGTTTCGGGATGTTGGAAAGGCTGAAATTTTCAGTGAATTTCAGGGCTCATCGCGAGCAGGCTCGCTCCCACTGGGAATGTTTTCCA
>NZ_JBSVWF010000117.1:0-5506 GCF_054071635.1 Pseudomonas sp. SDO52101_S400
CTGAGTTCGGGATGGGATCAGGTGGTTCCAACGCTCTATGGTCGTCAAGAAATTCGGGTACTGACTCGTGACCAGATGGCCTCGCTTCAGCAAATTGGGTATGGATAGTTTTCGGTGTTTTGCAAGCGTCGAACTTTCGGTTCTTTCGTCTTCACACACCGCAATCTGGTTGCTCTGGTTTAGAGAGCCGACGCAAATTGCTTGGGTGTTATATGGTCAAGCCTCACGGGCAATTAGTATTGGTTAGCTCAACGCCTCACAGCGCTTACACACCCAACCTATCAACGTCGTAGTCTTCGACGGCCCTTCAGGGAACTCAAGGTTCCAGTGAGATCTCATCTTGAGGCAAGTTTCCCGCTTAGATGCTTTCAGCGGTTATCTTTTCCGAACATAGCTACCCGGCAATGCCACTGGCGTGACAACCGGAACACCAGAGGTTCGTCCACTCCGGTCCTCTCGTACTAGGAGCAGCCCCTCTCAAATCTCAAACGTCCACGGCAGATAGGGACCGAACTGTCTCACGACGTTCTAAACCCAGCTCGCGTACCACTTTAAATGGCGAACAGCCATACCCTTGGGACCGGCTTCAGCCCCAGGATGTGATGAGCCGACATCGAGGTGCCAAACACCGCCGTCGATATGAACTCTTGGGCGGTATCAGCCTGTTATCCCCGGAGTACCTTTTATCCGTTGAGCGATGGCCCTTCCATACAGAACCACCGGATCACTAAGACCTACTTTCGTACCTGCTCGACGTGTCTGTCTCGCAGTCAAGCGCGCTTTTGCCTTTATACTCTACGACCGATTTCCGACCGGTCTGAGCGCACCTTCGTACTCCTCCGTTACTCTTTAGGAGGAGACCGCCCCAGTCAAACTACCCACCATACACTGTCCTCGATCCGGATAACGGACCTGAGTTAGAACCTCAAAGTTGCCAGGGTGGTATTTCAAGGATGGCTCCACGCAAACTGGCGTTCACGCTTCAAAGCCTCCCACCTATCCTACACAAGCAAATTCAAAGTCCAGTGCAAAGCTATAGTAAAGGTTCACGGGGTCTTTCCGTCTAGCCGCGGATACACTGCATCTTCACAGCGATTTCAATTTCACTGAGTCTCGGGTGGAGACAGCGCCGCCATCGTTACGCCATTCGTGCAGGTCGGAACTTACCCGACAAGGAATTTCGCTACCTTAGGACCGTTATAGTTACGGCCGCCGTTTACCGGGGCTTCGATCAAGAGCTTCGCGTTAGCTAACCCCATCAATTAACCTTCCGGCACCGGGCAGGCGTCACACCCTATACGTCCACTTTCGTGTTTGCAGAGTGCTGTGTTTTTAATAAACAGTCGCAGCGGCCTGGTATCTTCGACCGGCGTGGGCTTACGCAGCAAGTGCTTCACCCTCACCGGCGCACCTTCTCCCGAAGTTACGGTGCCATTTTGCCTAGTTCCTTCACCCGAGTTCTCTCAAGCGCCTTGGTATTCTCTACCCAACCACCTGTGTCGGTTTGGGGTACGGTTCCTGGTTATCTGAAGCTTAGAAGCTTTTCTTGGAAGCATGGCATCAACCACTTCGTCGCCTAAAGGCAACTCGTCATCAGCTCTCGGCCTTGAAACCCCGGATTTACCTAAGATTTCAGCCTACCACCTTAAACTTGGACAACCAACGCCAAGCTGGCCTAGCCTTCTCCGTCCCTCCATCGCAATAACCAGAAGTACAGGAATATTAACCTGTTTTCCATCGACTACGCTTTTCAGCCTCGCCTTAGGGACCGACTAACCCTGCGTCGATTAACGTTGCGCAGGAAACCTTGGTCTTTCGGCGTGGGTGTTTTTCACACCCATTGTCGTTACTCATGTCAGCATTCGCACTTCTGATACCTCCAGCAAGCTTCTCAACTCACCTTCACAGGCTTACAGAACGCTCCTCTACCGCATCACTTACGTGATACCCGTAGCTTCGGTGTATGGTTTGAGCCCCGTTACATCTTCCGCGCAGGCCGACTCGACTAGTGAGCTATTACGCTTTCTTTAAAGGGTGGCTGCTTCTAAGCCAACCTCCTAGCTGTCTAAGCCTTCCCACATCGTTTCCCACTTAACCATAACTTTGGGACCTTAGCTGACGGTCTGGGTTGTTTCCCTTTTCACGACGGACGTTAGCACCCGCCGTGTGTCTCCCATGCTCGGCACTTGTAGGTATTCGGAGTTTGCATCGGTTTGGTAAGTCGGGATGACCCCCTAGCCGAAACAGTGCTCTACCCCCTACAGTGATACATGAGGCGCTACCTAAATAGCTTTCGAGGAGAACCAGCTATCTCCGAGCTTGATTAGCCTTTCACTCCGATCCACAGGTCATCCGCTAACTTTTCAACGGTAGTCGGTTCGGTCCTCCAGTCAGTGTTACCTAACCTTCAACCTGCCCATGGATAGATCGCCCGGTTTCGGGTCTATTCCCAGCGACTAGACGCCCTATTAAGACTCGCTTTCGCTACGCCTCCCCTATTCGGTTAAGCTCGCCACTGAAAATAAGTCGCTGACCCATTATACAAAAGGTACGCAGTCACAGAACAAAGTCTGCTCCCACTGCTTGTACGCATACGGTTTCAGGATCTATTTCACTCCCCTCTCCGGGGTTCTTTTCGCCTTTCCCTCACGGTACTAGTTCACTATCGGTCAGTCAGTAGTATTTAGCCTTGGAGGATGGTCCCCCCATATTCAGACAAAGTTTCTCGTGCTCCGTCCTACTCGATTTCATGACTAAGAGATTTTCGCGTACAGGGCTATCACCCACTATGGCCGCACTTTCCAGAGCGTTCCGCTAATCTCAAAGCCACTTAAGGGCTAGTCCCCGTTCGCTCGCCACTACTAAGGGAATCTCGGTTGATTTCTTTTCCTCAGGGTACTTAGATGTTTCAGTTCCCCTGGTTCGCCTCTTGCACCTATGTATTCAGTACAAGATAACCATCTTATGATGGCTGGGTTCCCCCATTCAGACATCTCCGGATCAAAGTCTGTTTGCCGACTCCCCGAAGCTTTTCGCAGGCTACCACGTCTTTCATCGCCTCTGACTGCCAAGGCATCCACCGTATGCGCTTCTTCACTTGACCATATAACCCCAAGCAATCTGGTTATACTGTGAAGACGACATTCGCCGAAAATTCGAATTTCTCAACTAAGAGAACTCACAAATTTTACCTTAGCCTGATCACCACCAGTGAAAGTGGATCTCAGTCTATCTTTCTATCACATACCCAAATTTTTAAAGAACGAACTAGTCAAAGACTAGAAATCAACATTCACCATCGAACCGATGGAATGCTCATTTCTAAGCTCTTACTTCAGAAGCAGTAGTGGTGGAGCCAAGCGGGATCGAACCGCTGACCTCCTGCGTGCAAGGCAGGCGCTCTCCCAGCTGAGCTATGGCCCCGTATTTCTACAGGCGTTTCCCACACAAAATTGGTGGGTCTGGGCAGATTCGAACTGCCGACCTCACCCTTATCAGGGGTGCGCTCTAACCAACTGAGCTACAGACCCAATTTCGGGCTGCTTCTTTCGTCTTCTTCAATGAATCAAGCAATTCGTGTGGGAACTTATGGAGCAGCTGATGTCGTCGATTAAGGAGGTGATCCAGCCGCAGGTTCCCCTACGGCTACCTTGTTACGACTTCACCCCAGTCATGAATCACACCGTGGTAACCGTCCCCCCGAAGGTTAGACTAGCTACTTCTGGTGCAACCCACTCCCATGGTGTGACGGGCGGTGTGTACAAGGCCCGGGAACGTATTCACCGCGACATTCTGATTCGCGATTACTAGCGATTCCGACTTCACGCAGTCGAGTTGCAGACTGCGATCCGGACTACGATCGGTTTTATGGGATTAGCTCCACCTCGCGGCTTGGCAACCCTTTGTACCGACCATTGTAGCACGTGTGTAGCCCAGGCCGTAAGGGCCATGATGACTTGACGTCATCCCCACCTTCCTCCGGTTTGTCACCGGCAGTCTCCTTAGAGTGCCCACCATTACGTGCTGGTAACTAAGGACAAGGGTTGCGCTCGTTACGGGACTTAACCCAACATCTCACGACACGAGCTGACGACAGCCATGCAGCACCTGTCTCAATGTTCCCGAAGGCACCAATCCATCTCTGGAAAGTTCATTGGATGTCAAGGCCTGGTAAGGTTCTTCGCGTTGCTTCGAATTAAACCACATGCTCCACCGCTTGTGCGGGCCCCCGTCAATTCATTTGAGTTTTAACCTTGCGGCCGTACTCCCCAGGCGGTCAACTTAATGCGTTAGCTGCGCCACTAAGAGCTCAAGGCTCCCAACGGCTAGTTGACATCGTTTACGGCGTGGACTACCAGGGTATCTAATCCTGTTTGCTCCCCACGCTTTCGCACCTCAGTGTCAGTATCAGTCCAGGTGGTCGCCTTCGCCACTGGTGTTCCTTCCTATATCTACGCATTTCACCGCTACACAGGAAATTCCACCACCCTCTACCATACTCTAGCTCGCCAGTTTTGGATGCAGTTCCCAGGTTGAGCCCGGGGATTTCACATCCAACTTAACGAACCACCTACGCGCG
The DNA here is from genome assembly GCF_054071635.1 of Pseudomonas sp. SDO52101_S400. Lineage (NCBI taxonomy): Bacteria > Pseudomonadati > Pseudomonadota > Gammaproteobacteria > Pseudomonadales > Pseudomonadaceae > Pseudomonas > Pseudomonas sp. SDO52101_S400. Next base: position 4,580 of record NZ_JBSVWF010000117.1, read on the forward strand.
CTTTACGCCCAGTAATTCCGATTAACGCTTGCACCCTCTGTATTACCGCGGCTGCTGGCACAGAGTTAGCCGGTGCTTATTCTGTCGGTAACGTCAAAATTGCAGAGTATTAATCTACAACCCTTCCTCCCAACTTAAAGTGCTTTACAATCCGAAGACCTTCTTCACACACGCGGCATGGCTGGATCAGGCTTTCGCCCATTGTCCAATATTCCCCACTGCTGCCTCCCGTAGGAGTCTGGACCGTGTCTCAGTTCCAGTGTGACTGATCATCCTCTCAGACCAGTTACGGATCGTCGCCTTGGTGAGCCATTACCTCACCAACTAGCTAATCCGACCTAGGCTCATCTGATAGCGCAAGGCCCGAAGGTCCCCTGCTTTCTCCCGTAGGACGTATGCGGTATTAGCGTTCCTTTCGAAACGTTGTCCCCCACTACCAGGCAGATTCCTAGGCATTACTCACCCGTCCGCCGCTGAATCCAGGAGCAAGCTCCCTTCATCCGCTCGACTTGCATGTGTTAGGCCTGCCGCCAGCGTTCAATCTGAGCCATGATCAAACTCTTCAGTTCAAACATCTTTGGGTTTTGAGAAAACCCTAAACTTGGCTCAGCAATCGTTGGTTACATCTTTGATTTCTCGCGGAGTAACTTGTGATGCTGATAATCTTGTTGACTATCAGTCTGACTCCACAAGCACCCACACGAATTGCTTGATTCAGTTGTTAAAGAGCGGTTGGTTAAGATCTTTCGTCTCAACCGAGGCGCGCATTCTACAGCAGCCTCATTTGCTGTCAAGTGATTATTTTCAGAAGCTTTCGAAGATTTCTTCAACAACTTCAACCACTTGCGCTTCCGATCTCTCGTCAGCGGGAGGCGAATTCTACAGCGTTACACGCTGCTGTCAACACCTCTTTTTCTCCGCTTTCGA
>NZ_JBSVWF010000118.1:0-4584 GCF_054071635.1 Pseudomonas sp. SDO52101_S400
GCGTCAGGTCAGTCAGCATCAAAGTCGAATGAAAGACCGCATTCGCGAGCAAGCCCGCTCCCACATTTGATCTCCATCACAGGTAGATCGCATTCGATTCAGATTTTTCAGAAGTCCAGGCAGGGCCGCTGCGACGGCCCTCGCCTTTTTGGAGCACCGCACCATGACGCTTGCAGTCCAGTTCACCAACGTTTCCCGGCAGTTCGGCGAGGTGAAGGCCGTTGACCGGGTTTCCATCGATATCCAGGACGGCGAGTTCTTTTCCATGCTCGGCCCTTCCGGTTCGGGCAAGACCACGTGCCTGCGCCTGATCGCAGGGTTCGAGCAACCGAGCGCGGGCTCGATCCGCATTCACGGCGCCGAGGCCGCCGGTCTGCCGCCCTATCAGCGCGACGTAAACACGGTGTTTCAGGATTACGCGTTGTTCCCGCACATGAACGTGCTGGACAACGTCGCCTACGGTTTGAAAGTCAAAGGCGTGAACAAGAACGAGCGCCACAAACGCGCCGAAGAAGCGTTGGACATGGTCGCCCTCGGCGGCTACGGCGCCCGCAAACCGGTGCAGTTGTCCGGCGGTCAGCGCCAGCGTGTCGCCCTCGCCCGCGCGCTGGTCAATCGCCCGCGGGTGCTGTTGCTCGACGAGCCGTTGGGCGCCCTCGACCTGAAGCTGCGCGAACAGATGCAGAGCGAACTGAAGAAGCTGCAACGCCAGCTCGGCATCACTTTCATCTTCGTCACCCACGACCAGACTGAAGCGCTGTCGATGTCCGACCGCGTGGCCGTGTTCAACAAGGGTCGCATCGAGCAGGTCGACACGCCGCGCAATCTGTACATGAAACCCACCACGACGTTCGTCGCCGAATTCGTCGGCACCTCGAACGTGATTCGTGGCGATCTGGCGCGCCAGCTCAGCGGTCATCCGCAGCCGTTTTCGATCCGCCCGGAACACGTGCGTTTCGCCGAAGGCCCGTTGGCCAGCCATGAAATCGAAGTCAGCGGCCTGCTCCACGACATCCAGTATCAGGGCAGCGCCACGCGCTATGAACTGACCCTGGAAAACGGCCAGACCCTGAGCATCAGCCACGCCAACAATCAGTGGATCGACAGCAGCGCGCAGCACCAGACCGGTCAGCGAATCAGCGCACGCTGGGCGCGGGAAGCGATGATTCCGTTGCACGACACCGTTGCGAGCGGGGTGTGACATGACCGTCCTCGCCCTCCCTCAATCGGCGCCGTTGCGCAGGTTTTCCAACTTGCTCTATCGCAAGCCGAATCTGTATCTGTCGATGCTGTTGGTGCCGCCGCTGCTATGGTTCGGCGCGATCTATCTGGGGTCGCTGCTAGTGCTGCTCTGGCAAGGTTTCTACACCTTCGACGACTTCACCATGGCGGTCACCCCGGACCTGACCCTGGCCAACTTCGCCGCGCTATTCCAGCCGTCGAACTTCGACATCATCCTGCGCACCCTGAGCATGGCCGTCGTGGTGTCGATCGCCAGCGCCATCGTCGCGTTCCCGATTGCCTACTACATGGCGCGCTACACCACCGGCAAGACCAAGGCGTTTTTCTACATCGCGGTGATGATGCCGATGTGGGCCAGTTACATCGTCAAGGCCTATGCCTGGACGCTGCTGCTGGCCAAGGGCGGCGTCGCCCAGTGGTTCGTTCAGCACCTGGGGCTGGAGCCGGTTCTGCAGTTCATTCTGGGGATTCCCGGGGTCGGCGGCAGCACCTTGTCGACCTCACATCTGGGCCGCTTCATGGTGTTCGTCTACATCTGGCTGCCGTTCATGATCCTGCCGATCCAGGCCTCGCTGGAACGCTTGCCGCCGTCCTTGCTGCAAGCCTCCGCCGACCTCGGGGCCAAGCCGCGCCAGACCTTCATGCAGGTGATTCTGCCGCTGTCGGTGCCGGGGATTGCTGCCGGTTCAATCTTCACGTTCTCGCTGACCCTGGGCGACTTCATCGTGCCGCAACTGGTGGGGCCGCCGGGCTACTTCGTCGGCAGCATGGTCTACGCGCAACAGGGCGCAATCGGCAACATGCCAATGGCCGCCGCGTTCACGCTGGTGCCCATCGTGCTGATCGCCATCTACCTGTCCATCGTCAAACGACTGGGGGCCTTCGATGCACTCTGAGAAAGCCTCTTTAGGCCTGAAAATCGCAGCCTGGGGCGGGCTGGTGTTCCTGCACTTCCCGATCCTGATCATCTTCCTCTACGCCTTCAACACCGAAGACGCGGCGTTCAGCTTTCCACCGAAAGGCTTCACGCTGCACTGGTTCAGCGTGGCGTTTTCCCGGCCTGACGTACTGGAAGCGATCAAGTTGTCGCTGCAGATCGCGGCCATTGCCACGCTGATTGCGATGGTCCTCGGCACCCTTGCTTCTGCGGCGTTGTACCGCCGGGACTTCTTCGGCAAACAGGGCATTTCGCTGATGCTGATCCTGCCGATTGCGCTGCCGGGGATCATCACCGGGATCGCGCTGCTGGCGACCTTCAAGACGCTGGGGATCGAGCCGGGGATGTTCACCATCATCGTCGGCCACGCGACCTTCTGCGTGGTGATCGTCTACAACAACGTCATCGCCCGCCTACGTCGCACCTCTCACAGCCTGATCGAGGCATCGATGGATCTCGGCGCCGACGGCTGGCAGACCTTTCGCTACATCATCCTGCCGAACCTCGGCTCGGCGCTGCTCGCCGGCGGCATGCTCGCGTTTGCGCTGTCGTTCGACGAAATCATCGTCACCACTTTCACCGCCGGCCACGAACGCACCTTGCCGCTGTGGCTGCTCAATCAACTGAGCCGCCCTCGGGACGTGCCTGTGACCAACGTCGTGGCGATGCTGGTGATGCTGGTGACCATGCTGCCGATCCTCGGCGCCTACTACCTGACCCGGGGTGGCGAGAGCGTGGCCGGCAGCGGCGGCAAATAACCGAATAACTGAAGAAACCGGATCGAAATGTGGGAGCCGGCTTGCTCGCGAAGAGGCAATCAAATTCAGCATTGATGTCGGCTGACCCAACGCTTTCGCGAGCAAGCCCGCTCCCACAATGGAACCCGGTTTCTTCAGAAAAATAACAATTGCTTCGAAGAGGACAATCAAATGCAAACCAAACTCTTGATCAACGGCCAACTGGTCAACGGCGAAGGCCCGGCGCAACCGGTGCTCAACCCGGCGCGCGGTGAAGTGCTGGTGGAAATCAACGAAGCCAGCGAAGCCCAGGTCGATGCCGCCGTGCGCGCCGCCGACAGTGCCTTCGCCGAGTGGTCACAGACCACGCCGAAAGACCGTTCGCTGTTGCTGCTCAAACTCGCCGACGCCATCGAAGCCCATGGCGAAGAACTGGCCAAACTGGAGTCGGACAACTGCGGCAAACCTTACAGCGCCGCGCTGAATGACGAGATCCCGGCGATTGCCGACGTGTTCCGTTTCTTCGCTGGTGCCAGCCGCTGCATGAGCGGTTCGGCCGGCGGCGAATACCTGCCCGGCCACACTTCGATGATCCGCCGCGATCCGGTGGGCGTGATCGCCTCCATCGCGCCGTGGAACTACCCGCTGATGATGGTCGCCTGGAAAATCGCCCCGGCCCTCGCCGCCGGTAATACCGTGGTTCTCAAGCCGTCGGAACAGACCCCGCTGACCGCGTTGCGTCTGGCCGAACTGGCGTCGGACATTTTCCCGGCCGGTGTACTCAATCTGGTGTTCGGTCGCGGGCCAAGCGTGGGCAGCCCGCTGGTGACCCATCCGAAAGTGCGCATGGTCTCGCTGACCGGCTCCATCGCCACCGGTTCGAACATCATTTCCAGCACCGCCGACAGCGTCAAACGCATGCACATGGAACTGGGCGGCAAGGCCCCGGTGATCATCTTCGACGATGCCGACATTGATGCGGCAGTCGAAGGCATTCGCACCTTCGGCTTCTACAACGCCGGTCAGGATTGCACCGCTGCATGCCGGATCTACGCCCAGCAAGGCATCTACGACAAGTTCGTCGAGAAACTTGGCGCAGCGGTCAGCAGCATCAAGTACGGCTTGCAGGATGATCCGTCGACCGAGCTCGGGCCGCTGATCACCGCCCAGCATCGCGACCGCGTGGCCGGGTTTGTCGAGCGCGCCGTGGCGCAACCGCACATTCGTTTGATCACCGGCGGCAAGGCTGTGGAGGGCAACGGTTTCTTCTTCGAACCGACCGTTCTGGCCGACGCGCAGCAGGACGACGAAATCGTCCGCCGCGAAGTGTTCGGGCCGGTGGTGTCGGTGACCAAATTCACCGATGAAGCCCAGGCGCTGGAATGGGCCAACGATTCGGACTACGGCCTGGCGTCCTCGGTGTGGACGGCGGATGTAGGGCGCGCTCATCGCCTGTCCGCCCGTTTGCAGTACGGCTGCACCTGGGTGAATACGCACTTCATGCTTGTCAGCGAAATGCCGCATGGCGGTCAGAAACTTTCCGGCTATGGCAAGGACATGTCCATGTACGGGCTGGAGGACTACACCACGGTTCGGCATGTGATGTTCAAGCACTAAAAGCCAAAAGCTTCGCGAGCAAGCCCGCTCCCACAGGGGAATGCATTCCAA
>NZ_JBSVWF010000119.1:0-4475 GCF_054071635.1 Pseudomonas sp. SDO52101_S400
ATGCCGGTTACCAGATCGCCATCGACTGCGCCAAGGAGCAGGGCCTGAACCTGCCGATGATCACCGGTAAATAAAAACCGGCGGGAGCGAGCATGCTCGCTCCCGCTCAAGCCAATACAACAACAAAACCCAGAACAATCCACAGAGGTTGAATCATGGCTGGCAACACCGATCGTGCAAGCAACAAACCGTTGATCGAAAGGCGTTCGATCGACTACATCCCGGAAGCGGAAAGACACGGTCGTCTATTCAGTCAGTTCACCCTGTGGATGGGTGCCAACCTGCAAATCACTGCGATTGTCACCGGGGCGTTGGCCGTGGTGCTGGGCGGTGATGTGTTCTGGTCGTTGATCGGTCTGTTGATCGGTCAACTGCTGGGCGGCGGTGTCATGGCGCTGCACGCGGCGCAAGGGCCGAAGCTGGGCCTGCCGCAGATGATCTCCAGCCGTGTGCAGTTCGGGGTTTATGGCGCGGCGATTCCGATCGTGCTGGTGTGCCTGATGTACCTCGGCTTCACCGCAACCGGCACGGTGCTGTCGGGTCAGGCGCTGGGCCAGTTGTTCGGCGTCAGCGACACCGTGGGCATCCTTCTTTTCGCCAGCGTCATCGTGCTGGTCACGGTGCTCGGCTATCGGGTGATCCACTGGATCGGCCGCGTTGCCAGTGTCATCGGCGTGATTGCATTTGTTTATCTGTTCAGCCGTCTGATGAGTCAGGTGGACGTCGGCGCACTTCTGGAAATCCGCCACTTCAGCTGGAGCAGTTTCCTGCTGGCGGTGTCGCTGGCAGCGTCCTGGCAGATCGCCTTCGGCCCTTATGTGGCTGACTATTCGCGCTACCTGCCGAGCAAGACTTCTTCGGTGAAAACCTTTTTCGCCGCCGGTGCCGGCTCGGTGATCGGCGCGCAGGTGGCGATGGTCCTGGGTGTGTTCGCGGCGGCTTCGGCCAACGGTCAGTTTGCCGGTCATGAAGTGGCTTACATCGTCGGTCTGGGCGGCACGGGTGCCACCGCTGCGCTGCTGTATTTCAGCATCGCGTTCGGCAAGGTGACCATCTCCACCCTGAACTCCTACGGCAGCTTCATGTGCATCGCGACCATCATCAGCGGTTTCCGTGGTGACTTGAAAGTAACGCGCATGCAGCGTCTGGTGTTCGTGCTGGTCATCGTGGGTGCGGCGACGCTGATGGCGCTGCTCGGCCAGCACTCGTTCCTCGGTGCCTTCAAGTCTTTCATCCTGTTCCTGCTGGCGTTCTTCACGCCGTGGAGCGCGATCAACCTGGTGGACTACTACTGCATCACCCGCGAGCGCTATGACGTACCGGCGCTGGCCGATCCGAACGGTCGCTACGGTCGCTGGAACCTCCTGGGTATCAGCGTCTACGTGTTCGGTGTGCTGGTGCAGCTGCCGTTCATTTCCACCAAGTTCTATACCGGTCCGCTGGTGGCCGCGCTGGGGGATGTGGATATCTCCTGGATCATCGGCCTGGTACTGCCTGCCGCGCTGTACTACGTGTGCGCAAAAAAATGGCACGGCAGCGTGCCCGATCAACTGATTCTGCCGGTCGAGCAGGACAGCGTTGTACAACCTAAAGCAAGTGGGGCCGGTCGCGCTGCGGCGCAGGCCTGATTGGACGTGGACAGGGCTGGATGCCTCTTGAACTGCCGTAAGCCAATTCATGATTAGGAGCGTCACAACAATGAAATCGAACAAGACCCTGCTGACCACATTGCTGTCCATGGGCCTGCTGGCCAGTGCTGGCGCCACCCAGGCTGCCGGCTGGTGCGAATCCGGTAAACCGGTGAAATTCGCCGGTCTGAACTGGGAAAGCGCGATGTTGCTGACCGACGTGCTGCAAGTCGTGCTGGAGAAAGGTTACGACTGCAAGACCGACAGCCTGCCGGGCAACTCCATCACTATGGAAAACGCCCTGAGCAGTAACGATATTCAAGTGTTCGCCGAGGAGTGGGTCGGCCGCAGCGAGGTCTGGAACAAGGCCGAGAAGGCCGGCAAGGTTGTCGGTGTCGGCGCGCCGGTCGTTGGTGCGATTGAAGGCTGGTACGTGCCGCGCTACGTGATTGAAGGTGATGCCAAGCGCAAGATCGAAGCCAAGGCGCCAGACCTGAAAAACATCGCTGATCTGGGCAAATACTCGGCAATCTTCAAGGATGCCGAAGAGCCCTCCAAAGGCCGCTTCTACAACTGTCCGGCCGGCTGGACCTGCGAGCTGGACAACAGCGAAATGCTGAAAAGCTACGGCCTGGAAAGTACCTACACCAACTTCCGCCCGGGCACCGGCCCGGCGCTGGATGCGGCGGTGTTGTCGAGCTACAAGCGTGGCGAGCCGATCCTGTTCTACTACTGGTCGCCAACCCCGCTGATGGGCCAGATCGACGCGGTCAAACTGGAAGAGAAACCGGGCGTCGACAAGCGCGTGACCATCAAGGTCGGCCTGTCCAAGACGTTCCACGAGGAAGCGCCTGAGCTGGTGGCCGTGCTGGAAAAGGTCAACCTGCCGATCGACTTGCTGAACCAGAACCTGGGTCGCATGACCAAGGAGCGGATCGAGTCGCCGAAGCTGGCGAAAATCTTCCTCAAGGAACATCCTGAAGTCTGGCACGCATGGGTGAGCGACGACGCAGCCAGGAAAATCGACGCGGCCTTGTAGGTCGAGCTTCACCGGCTGCCGGCAACGGCAGCCGGACGCTTGATCGCAACCCCTTGATTGAGAGTCTCTTATGTTTCCCGAACGCTTTACGTTTTCCATCGCCGACTGGGTCAACGGTTGGGTCGATGCGCTGGTCACCAACTACGGCGACGTGTTCCGCCATATCTCCGACACCCTGCTGTGGGCCATCGTCAACCTTGAAGGCCTGCTGCGCGCAGCTCCGTGGTGGTTGATGCTCGCTATCGTTGCGGGCGTTGCCTGGCACGCCACGCGCAAAGTCGTGACCACCGCCGTGATCGTTGGCCTGCTGTTCCTGGTCGGCGCGGTCGGCCTGTGGGACAAACTGATGCAAACGCTGGCGCTGATGATGGTCGCCACGGTCATTTCGGTGCTGATCGGTGTGCCGCTGGGGATTCTCTCGGCGCGCAGCAATCGCCTGCGTTCGTTCCTGATGCCGCTGCTCGACATCATGCAGACCATGCCGAGCTTCGTGTACCTGATCCCGGTGCTGATGCTGTTTGGCCTGGGCAAGGTGCCGGCGATTTTCGCCACCGTGATCTACGCAGCACCGCCGCTGATCCGCCTGACCGATCTGGGCATCCGCCAGGTCGACGGTGAAGTGATGGAAGCGATCAACGCCTTCGGCGCCAACCGCTGGCAGCAACTGTTCGGCGTGCAACTGCCGCTGGCCCTGCCGAGCATCATGGCCGGGATCAACCAGACCACCATGATGGCCCTGTCGATGGTGGTGATCGCCTCGATGATCGGCGCCCGTGGCCTGGGTGAAGATGTGCTGGTGGGCATTCAGACCCTCAACGTCGGACGCGGTCTTGAAGCCGGTCTGGCGATCGTGATTCTCGCAGTGGTCATCGACCGCATTACCCAGGCGTATGGTCGGCCACGGCATGAGGTGAGCAAATGAACAACGCAACCGTGAGCAAGATCGAAGTCAAAAACGTCTTCAAGATTTTCGGCAACCGTTCCAAGGACGCCCTGGCGATGGTCGGCCAGGGCAAGACCAAGGAGCAGGTGCTGAACGAAACCGGTTGCGTGGTCGGGGTCAACGACTTGTCCCTGAGCATCGGTACCGGCGAGATCTTCGTGATCATGGGCCTGTCCGGTTCCGGCAAATCGACATTGGTGCGCCACTTCAACCGCCTGATCGACCCGACCAGCGGCGCGATCCTGGTGGATGGCGTGGACATCCTGCAATACGACATGGACGCCCTGCGCGAATTTCGCCGGCACAAGATCAGCATGGTGTTCCAGAGCTTCGGCCTGCTGCCGCACAAGACCGTGCTCGACAACGTCGCCTACGGCCTGAAAGTCCGTGGCGAAACCAAGCAACTGTGCGCCGAACGCGCGCTGCACTGGATCAACACCGTGGGCCTTAAGGGCTACGAAAACAAATACCCGCACCAGCTCTCCGGCGGCATGCGTCAGCGTGTGGGCCTGGCCCGCGCTCTGGCGGCGGACACCGACATCATCCTGATGGACGAAGCGTTCAGTGCCCTCGATCCGCTGATCCGCGCCGAGATGCAGGATCAGTTGCTGGAGCTGCAAAAGACCCTGCACAAGACCATCGTCTTCATCACCCACGACCTCGACGAGGCTGTGCGCATCGGCAACCGCATCGCGATCCTCAAGGACGGCCGCCTGATCCAGGTCGGTACGCCGAAAGAGATCCTGCATTCACCGGCGGACGAATACGTCGACCGGTTCGTGCAGCGGCGGGCGGCGGTGGTTTAAGTAGATTTGTGTTGGCTGGGCCTGCCCCTTCGCGAGCAAGCCCGCTCCCACATTTGGAA
>NZ_JBSVWF010000120.1:0-4008 GCF_054071635.1 Pseudomonas sp. SDO52101_S400
CGACCGCCAAACAATAGAACCCGCCCCCAAGGCGCACAAGCCGGCGGATTCTGGCGGATGCGTAGGCAAAGGCGCAAGGTTGCGTGGCTTTGCGGACACAACCTTCAACACTATTCAACAAGTGCGTTGGCTTGAGCCGAAACGACAAAAGCCGCCCTCGCGATTGAAGAGAGGGCGGCTTTTCAGGGGCGGGACTGGAAAATAAATGCGTCCCCTTTTCCCCATTGTTGTTCTCATTGCGGGATCAAGCACCATGCACCCGCTGCGAGATCATCTTTTCGCCAAGTATACAAAAACGCATGTTGCTGCAAGATATAGTGGAAGGACGGGTCGCTATATCGAGCACACAGCCAATATTCGGATGCTCTTGGTACTGGAACAACATAAACACGGGAGAGATCATTAAACGCCTGTGTCCCGACCAATGTAGAACCTCCAAGAGACTGCATCCATGCAATCGCAGTGGCGCTGGAAGTTCGTTGTTCATTTATAACAAGTCGGAAGATATTGCTCACGATAACATCGTACTCAACTCTGTTTTTCAGGTCGTCAGTCACCGTGATGGTTGTCGTGCCACGCATTTTGCCTACAACTTTTCCGCGTTGATCCACAGAAGCGATCAAGGAGTTGCGTGACGAGTAAATGTAGGGTGGTTTTCCTCCCTGAGGTTGCCGATCTTCTGTGTTGCCAGCAGAGTGTTGTCCAGTTTTTGGCCAATAATCGTACTTCACAGAAAGACCGGCCAACTTCATGTCGCTGGTATCAATCGAAAGGGGGGGCACCACGGTGAAGGTCCGAGCTGTCGAGCTCGCCCCGGTGCCATACAACGCCTTGGCCGTGAAGCTGTGCGGTGTCACGCCCAGCCCTGAGACCGTTTTGGTCCAGATCCCGGTGACCGGGTCTGCGGTTGCGTCGCCTATTGGGGTGGCTCCATCCAGAATTTTCACGTTCTGGCCCTTGGTGGCTGTCCCCGTCACAGTGACGGCCGTTTCCACGGTGAACCCGTTCTGAAGAATCTCGGCTCCGCTGGGCGAGCCTTGGATCGAGGTGATTTCGGGTTTGATGTCCTCGATGGCAATGACGGTATAGGTGCGTGTCGGGAACGTCACCGCCTCGGCTACGTTCTGACTTTGGCCCAACGCCGCCTTGAATTCGATGGAGAACGTCGAGCCATGTTTGAGTTGCTTGAGTGTATTCAGCTCGGCTGCCGCGAGGGGGTGCTCATAAGCTTCGTCGACCCAGGCCTGGTTGACTCTGGCGTTCGGAGCCTTCCAGAGAAGGACTTCATACGGCGTGTCGCCGGGCGATAGCGTCCCCTTGAGCCACAGCCATACGAATTGGTTCAGGGCAATCAGCGGCCAGTTGGGCGCGAGGATCGTGCCTGCGGTCGCGATGGCACTCAGATCCAGTGTTGTACCATCACCGTTATTGGCGGCCTGAAGGATTTTCGGCACGTTCGACAAGTCCAGACTCAACGCCTGCACTGCCAGGGGGAGGCTTGTCGACGGCTGCGGCGCCGCAGCGCCGCGTTTGACCGTGTAATCCACAGTCACCGGTTTGCTCAGGTTGAAAGCCACCACGCTGTTGGCCAGTGGAATCTCCTGCGGCCCGAGCACGGTGACGGTTTTTTCCGGCGCCGTGTATGAGCCTCCCGCCGGCGTGCCCGGAGCGCCTGTCCAGGTGACAATGATTTTGTCCTGCAACGCCATGCCGACGTAGTCCACCACAGCGGTCAATGTGTCCTTTGCCGCATTCGGCAGCAGGTTTTTGTCATCTGAAGCTTCCTTGATCTTCGGGGCTTTCAGGTCGAGTTTCACTCCGACACTGAATGTATTCTCATCCGAATAACTGGTGGGCCGTGAATCCGCCCATTTGATGAAGTACGACGCCTTGACCGTCCCCCCCTCATTGCCCTTGATCAGTTCGGCCTTGATGGGGAACGGCACCGGTTGGCCGGCGGTAAACGAGGACAGCTTGACCGAGTCTTCATACCGACCGGTTTTCGAGCCCAGCCACACGCAAAACACCTCGTCATCCTTGACCGTGTTCAGGTAGTCCACGGTCAGCGTGGTGCCGGCGGTGTCCGGCGTCAATACGCCGTCAACGACGCCGTCCACTGTCGGCTCTGGCAGTTCTTTTTTCGGTTCGCCAACGTTCAGGAGCTCGGCGTGGATCGACTCACGGATGGCGTGCGTTGCGTTGACCCGGTTCATCGTCCCCAGCACCGCGTCATCGCTCAGCAACTGGTAGTACAACTCCAGCGTACCGCCTTCGATCTGTTTCAGATGAAGGCCGGGAACGTTGATCAGCAGGGGCACGCCGGCACTGATATCGCCACCGGTAATCGGGCGCAGCAGCAGGTCGGGCAAGTAGGTGCTCAGGTCGGACCGGGTGCCGAGCCAGAACAGCTTGATTGCCTGGCCGGCCACAAAGGATTTGTCGAATGGAATCTCGATGCGTGCCTGTGCAAGGTCCGGGTCGAGGGCGCCTTGCGACGCATCGAGCGCGCGCGGGGCCAGCAGCCGCTGGATCTCGCCAATGACACTGATGAACTGGGTTTTGGACGGCAGATCGGCAGTGCCATCGGCTTTTTGCAGGCGAAAGGACAAGGCGATCTGGGTCTTGGCCAGTTGCCGCAGCGCGGCATTGGGAATCGCGATCTCGGGGATGCTCGGCACACTGGCCAGCGGCTGGCCGCGAACTTCGATGTTGATCGGCGCCCCTTCAACGGGCGTGCCCTTGAGCCTGAGGATGGGGATGTCACCGACCTTGAACTGGCTGCCGTCCATGGCAACGACCTGCGCCGTGGCGTCGGCATCCCCTAGTTTGTCGATGTCCAGCACGTTGTTCAGCGCTTGCTTGCAGATCGGTGCATCCAGTCTCGTGGCGTCGACTGCCACCACCACGCGTTGCTCGTAACTCCAGTCTTCGGAGCGGTTATCGACAATGTCATAGACCTCAAAGGCCACCGCCAGTCCACCGCTGTCCGAGTCCTCGGCCTCGCGGATGGTCGCCTCACCGATGTGTACGACAAGCGGCACTTTGCCGTCGGCCTGATCCTGAGTCAGCGGTCCGTAGAGCACGAACACCCCGCCCCAGGTCACCTGAATCACGTCGCCGGCGGCTGCGTCGGGATAGGGTTCTGGCCCGTCGTCAGAGGGGCCGATGGTGATCGGCACGCCGGCGGCGATGTTGTCCTTGTCGATGCCGCCCTCGAGAATCTCCCTGGGGATGGTCATTTTCAGTTTCGAATGGCCCGGGCCTTCGTCGCTGTCATGGCCTCCGGGACGGGTGAGCTTGACCAACACCTGCATGATTTCGGACGGTTCAGGCGTTGTATCGTTGCGCCGGGTGACGGCGTATTTCAGCGTGGACGAGCCTTCATTGAAACGGGCGGCGGGCACAAACATCGACAGCGTTTTGTCGACTTCATCAGCGTCGACGGTTGTGTTGAACACCGACTGGCTGTTCAGAAAGATCACCAGACTGTCGCCCTTGCCCATGATCGTCCACGGCCCGGCGCGGCACAGCAGGCCCTGTTTGGGGAAGTTGTCCAGCACAGCCGCTTTGCCCAGCCCCCATACAAGAGGCGTTTGCGACACGGGACCGGTACGACCGGGAACGTCGAGTTCCTCAAGCACCCGCGGCGTGGTTCCTGGGGGATTGTTGACAGGCATGGCGTGAGCTCCGATCGACGGCAGGGGCGATGGAGGCATTGAACGGTGCGGTGGCGGGGTTGGCTACTGTCAGAAATTACAGGTGAGCGTGGGTTTGCGACGAGCGGTCTGAGTGGGGCACTGAAACGACAAAACCCGCCGTCCCGATCAAACGGGACGGCGGGTTTTTCTTTGCTCAGGCGATAACGCTACAGCGGCGCCTCAGCCTTCAGTTCCAGATTGTCCAGCACCTGATTCACCGCCAGCTCACCGAGCATGATCAACTGCGCAATCCCAAGCAGCACATGCCGCTGCGAGCCATCCACCAGCCCGGCGAAGTCGTTGGCCATGA
>NZ_JBSVWF010000121.1:0-3671 GCF_054071635.1 Pseudomonas sp. SDO52101_S400
CACAGGAGATTTGTGGCGTACACAAAACCTGTGGGAGCGAGCCTGCTCGCGAAGGCCGCGACGCCGGTCAGTGGCCCATCAGCCAGTGCTGGTGCGGCCCCGGCAGGGTCCAGATGCCGAACAGGATCACCAGCAGGCCGCCCGTCATGCGCACGCTGCGTTTGCGCAGCAGCGCCGTGACCCGCTCGGCGGCGAGGCCGGTGGCCAGCAACACCGGCCAGGTGCCGAGCCCGAAAGCGAGCATCAACAACGCGCTGTCGAGTGCATTGCCCTGACTGGCCGACCACAGCAATGTGCTGTAAACCAGCCCGCACGGCAGCCAGCCCCAAAGCGCGCCGAGCAATAAAGCGCGGGGCAGGCTCGACACCGGCAGCAAACGGTTGGCGACAGGCTGAATGTAGCGCCACAGTCCACGACCGAGGCTTTCGATGCGGGTCAGGCCGCTCCACCAGCCCGCCAGATACAGGCCCATGGCGATCAGCAGCAAACCCGCAAGCACGCGCATGAACAACGCCGCAGGACTGTTGGCCACCGCCCATCCCGCCAACCCGATCAGCAGACCGGCCGTGGCATAGCTGAGAATCCGCCCGAGGTTATAGGCCAGCAGCAGTCGAAAGCGTCGGCTGCGTTGCTCCTTGGGAATCGCCAGGGTCAGCGCGCCCATCAGGCCGCCGCACATGCCCAGGCAATGCCCGCCGCCGAGCAGGCCGAGAATCAATGCAGACACCAACAGCGGCGCCAGTTCAAACATGAGGCGGCGCCTTGTCGTCCGGCCTGGCCGGGTTGGCTTCGTCCACGGCGGCGGTGTGCTTCGGGTCCTGGTCGTCGAACAGGATGCTGTGGGCCGGGCCGTCGAGGTCGTCGTACTGGCCGCTGTCCACCGCCCAGAAGAAGATGTAGACGGCGATGGCCACGATCAGCAGCGCGGCCGGAATCATCACGTAGAGAGCTGGCATCTGTACTCCATGCCCACGCGGCTCAGGCCGGCAGCGGGCGGGTTTCTGACGTGGCGTTGACGGCCGGCGCACTCGGCAGGCGAGTCAGGCGCAGGGCGTTGAGCACCACGGTCAGCGAACTGATCGACATGCCGACAGCGGCCCATACCGGAGTGATCCAGCCGAGGGCGGCGAACGGCAACATGAGGCCATTGTACAGCGCGGCCCATAACAGGTTCTCGATGATCACCCGGCGGGTGCGGCGGGCCAGCGTGAAGGCTTGTACCAAGGCGTCGAGGCGATTGGACAGCAACACCGCATCGGCGCTGGTTTTCGCAAGATCCGTGGCCGAGCCCATGGCCACGCTGATGTCCGCAGCGGCCAGCACCGGCACGTCGTTGACCCCGTCGCCAAGCATCAACACCTTGCGGCCGTCCTTGTGCAGTTGTTGCAGCACTTGCAGCTTGTCGTCCGGGCGCAGACCGCCCCGGGCCTCGTCGATGCCCAGTTCGGCAGCGACACTGGCGACCATCGGCGAACTGTCGCCCGACAGCAGCAGTGTGTGCCAGCCGCGCGCCTTGCACGCAGCGAGCAAGGCCGGGGCGTCGGCCCGCAGGCGATCATCAAGGACGAACCAGGCCAGTGGCCCCTTAGCGTCACCTAGCAACAACCATTGGCCCGGTTCATCGGGTATCGGCGGCGAAGGAGCGCCGCTGAGGTCACAGACAAAATCCGCCTGACCGATGCGCAAACGCTGTTCGCCGACCAATCCTTCAAGCCCCAGACCAGGCGTGCTGTGAACCTCTTCGGCGGCCAGTGGCGCCCGGCCAAAGGCCCGGGCGATCGGGTGTTCCGAACGGTTCTCCAGGGCGGCGGCGAGACTCAGGCACCGATCGCTATCGAGGGCGCCGAGCGGGCGGATCGACCGCAGCACCAGACGCCCTTCGGTGAGGGTGCCGGTCTTGTCGAAAATCACTGTGTCGATCTGGTTCAGGCCTTCCAGCACATGGCCACGCGTCAACAGCAGGCCGAGTTTGTGCAGGGTGCCGGTGGCGGCGGTGAGGGCGGTCGGCGTCGCCAGTGACAACGCGCATGGGCAAGTGGCGACCAGCATGGCGAGGACGATCCAGAACGCCCGCGATGAATCCAGCTCCCACCACAGCAGGCCGATGGCAGCGGCGGCGATCAACGACAGCAACAGGAACCATTGCGCGGCGCGGTCAGCGATTTCCGCCAGGCGTGGTTTTTCCGCCTGGGCGCGATCCAGCAAGCGCACGATGGCCGACAACCGCGTGTCCTGACCCAGTGCCTGCACTTCGACGGTCAACGCTCCTTCGACGTTCAGCGTGCCGGCGGTGACTGCATCGCCCAGTGTGCGTGGTTGCGGCAGGTATTCGCCGGTCAGCAGCGACTCATCGATGCTCGATTGACCGTCGAGGATCTTGCCGTCCGCCGGCAACACCGAACCCGGTTGAACCAGCACCCGGTCACCGAGGCGCAGTTCGCTGAGCAGGATACGTTCACTCTGGCCGGATTCGTCGAGGCGCAGGCATGAGGCGGGCAGCAGATTGACCAGTTGTGCGGTGGCGGCGGCGGTGCGCTCCCGGGCGCGGCGTTCCAGATAACGCCCGGCCAGCAGGAACAGCGCGAACATGCCCACCGCGTCGAAATACAGTTCGCCGACCCCGGTGATCGATGTCCAGATCCCGGCGACATACGCTGCGCCGATCGCCAGCGATACCGAGACGTCCATGGTCAGGTGACGGGTTCGCAAGTCGCGCATGGCGCCTTTGAAAAACGGCGCGCAGCTGTAGAACACGATCGGTGTGGTCAGGAACAGCGCGACCCATCGCAGAATCGTATGCAACTCGGGGCTGAGGTCGATGTTGAATTCCGGCCATGTCGCCATGGTCGCCATCATCGCCTGGAACCACAGCAGCCCGGCGACCCCGAGTTGACGCAAGGCGAGGCGGTTTTCGCTGGCCAGTTGTTCGCTGGCGCGGTCGGCCTGATACGGGTGCGCGGCGTAGCCGATGTGGCGCAGTTCGCCGAGGATCTGGCTCAGCGGCAATTGAGCGTCGGCCCAGCGCACATGCAGGCGATGGTTGGACAGGTTCAGCCGCGCCTCGGCCACGGCGGGCAGGGTGCGCAGGTGTTTCTCGATCAGCCAGCCGCACGCGGCGCAACTGATGCCTTCCATCAGCAGCGTGGTTTCGGCCAGTTCACCTTCGTGGCGGACGAAGGGTTGTTGCACGTCGGCGCGGTCGTACAGCGCCAGTTCGTCCACCAATTGCACCGGCAGCGCTTCGGGGTTGGCCGAGGCTTCGCTGCGGTGCTGGTAATAACTTTCCAGGCCGCCGGCGACGATGGCTTCGGCCACGGCCTGACAGCCTGGGCAGCAGAACTCACGGGACTCCCCGAGCACGACGGCGGTGAAGCGGCTGCCCGACGGGACGGGCAGGGCGCAGTGGTAGCAGGGGATCGGGGTGGTCATGGCATTGTCGAAGGGGGGAGCCCTTTTTTTCGGGTTGTCCGCTTGCCCTCACCCCAGCCCTCTCCCGGAGGGAGAGGGAGCCGATTGATGTGAGCCGGAAAAATGGGTTCAGTCAGCGCTATGGTCACTGGCGTACATCGATTATGCAAACGCCCGAGATCAGTGCCCTCTCCCGGATGGAGAGGGGGCCGATTGATGTGGGCCGGAAAAATGGGTTCAGTCAGCGGTATCGTCACTGGCAT
>NZ_JBSVWF010000122.1:0-3531 GCF_054071635.1 Pseudomonas sp. SDO52101_S400
CAGCGAACCGGTGGGAGCGAGCCTGCTCGCGATTGCGCGAAGCGCAGTTCTTTTAGGCGATATCGCGTAACTCTCTGCGCAGAATTTTCCCGACAGGCGTCATCGGCAACGACTCACGCAGCACGATGTGTTTCGGCACCTTGTACGCCGTGAAATTCTCTTTGCAGTAGGCCTTCAACTCTTCCAGGCTCACGCCGGTTTCCCGCGCCACCACAAACAGCTTCACCGCCTCCCCGGAGCGCTCATCCGGCACGCCGATCACCGCACAGTTGGCGACTTTCGGGTGGGCCATCACCACGTCTTCGATTTCGTTGGGGTACACGTTGAAACCGGAGACGATGATCATGTCTTTCTTGCGGTCGACGATGCGCACAAACCCGTCCGGGTCGATCACCGCGATGTCGCCGGACTTGAACCAGCCCTCGGCATCCAGCACCTCGGCCGTGGCCTCGGGCTTCTGCCAGTAGCCCTTCATGATCTGCGGGCCCTTGATGCACAGCTCGCCGCGCTCGCCCAAAGGCTGTTCGACACCGTCGTCATTGATGACTTTCAACCGGGTGCCCGGCACCGGCAGGCCGACCGTGCCGATTCGCGACAGCTCGCCGTAAGGATTGGTACAGGCCACCGGCGAGGTTTCGGTCAGACCGTAACCTTCGGTGATACGGCAACCGGTGATCTGCTCCCAGCGTTCGGCGGTGGCTTTGACCAGCGCCGTGCCGCCGGAGTTGGTGAGCTTGAGGGTGGAGAAGTCCAGGGTCTTGAAGTCCGGATGATCCATCAGCGCGACAAACAACGTGTTGAGCCCCAGCAGTGCCGAGAACTTCCAGTTCTTCAGCTCCTTGATGAAGCCACCGATGTCCCGTGGATTGGTGATCAGTACGTTGTGGTTGCCGGACACCATCATGCACATGCAATTCGCGGTAAAGGCATAGATGTGGTACAGGGGCAGCGGCGCGATCATCACTTCCTGACCTTCGCGCAACAGCGGCTGACCATCGCTGCCGAACTGGCCGAGACAGGCGCGAACCTGCTGCATGTTGGCCACCAGATTGCCGTGGGTGAGCATCGCCCCCTTCGCCAGGCCGGTGGTGCCGCCGGTGTATTGCAGAACGGCGATATCGTCCAGGCCGACCTTCAGCGGCTTGATGCCCAGGCCCCGCCCCATGCGCAACGCACTCTTGAAGGAAATCGCCTGGGGCAGCGAATAAGCCGGCACCATTTTCTTCACTTTGCTGACCACGGTGTTGACCAGCCAGCCCTTGGCGGTGGGCATCAAGTCGCCCATCTTCGCTTCGATCAGGTACTGGATGTCGGTGTCCGGCAGCACTTCCTGGACTTTCTGGCCGAACATGTTCAGGTATACCAGCGCCCGGGCACCGGAGTCCTTGAACTGGTGGCGCATCTCCCGCGCGGTGTACAGCGGGTTGGTGTTGACCACGATCAGCCCGGCACGCAGCGCGCCGAACACGGCAATCGGATAATGCAGGACGTTGGGCATCTGCACCGCGATGCGATCCCCCGGCACCAGATCGGTGTGGGCTTGCAGGTAACCGGCGAACGCGGCGCTGTAACGCTCCAGCTCGGCGTAGGTCAGGGTCACGCCCATGTTGCTGAACGCCGGGCGATCAGCGAATTTCTTGCAGGAACGCTCGAACACCTCGATCACCGACTTGAATTCACCCACGTCGATGTCCAGGGGTACGCCCGCCGGGCGTTTGTCATTCCAGAAATCAGGTTGCATTGTTCTTGTCCTCTTTACCTGAGCCGATCCGGGGCCGCTTCGCTGTCATTTTTCTCTTGTCCTTGAAAAAGCCGAAAGCAAAAAGCGGGGCTTCACGGACACTAGCAGCTATGGTCATTCAGGCAAATATGGGCAAGGTCCTCATTGATCGTGTGAATCTTCCAGCCGTGGCGTGAGCTGATCGGACGCGCTATACAATGCAATCTCTGCAAGCCCCTGCAGCAAAAGCATGCCGCAAAAGGAATCGCCATGATCCACGACACTTTCTGGCTGGACGCAAGTGACCGCAGCCGCCTCTTCGTCAACCAGTGGCTGCCGAATGCGCCAATGAAGGCGGTGATTCTGCTGGCCCACGGCATGGCCGAGCACAGTGGTCGTTATGAGCGGCTGGCAGAATCGCTCTGCGCCGAAGGCTATGGTGTGTACGCGCCCGACCTGCGCGGCCATGGCAAAACGGCCGATCATGGGACGCTCGGGCATTTCGCCGACGACGATGGCTGGTGCAAGGTGGTCGGCGATCTGGCCAGCCTCAACCAGCACATCGGCCAGCGTCATCCGGGTGTGCCGATCGTGCTGCTCGGGCACAGCATGGGCAGTTACATTGCACAGGCTTATTTACTGCATCACAGCGCCAGCCTGCACGGCGCAATTCTCAGCGGCTCGAATTTCCAGCCGGTGGCGCTGTACCGCGCAGCCCGGCAGATCGCCCGGTTCGAAAAGCTGCGCCAGGGCGCCAAGGGCCGCAGCGCGCTGATCGAATGGCTGTCGTTCGGCTCGTTCAACAATAAATTCAAACCGGCGCGCACCGCGTTTGACTGGCTGAGTCGCGACCCGGCCGAAGTCGACAAATACGCCACGGATCCGTTATGCGGCTTTCGCTGCACCAATCAGTTATGGATCGACCTGCTCGGCGGGTTGCAGCAAATCAGCAAAGCGTCCAATCTCGCGCAGATCGACCCGGGCCTGCCGTTGCTGGTGATTGGCGGCGAATGTGATCCGGTGAGCGAAGGCAAGCGTCTGACTGATCTGGCCAATGCACTGCGCTCGGCCGGCAGCCAGAACCTGCAACTCAAGATCTATCCGCAGGCTCGGCACGAATTGTTCAACGAGAGTAACCGCGACGAAGTGGTCGCCGATGTGCTGACCTGGATCGACCAGGCGCTCAGCCATCGCCGCCCTCACCGCAGCGAATAATTTTTTGTGGATTCATTTAATCCGTCACAGGAATCAAGACCGATGACCCAGGTTACCAACATCCCTTACGAAGCCCTCGAAGTCGGCCAGACCGCCAGCTACAGCAAGACTGTCGAAGAGCGTGACATCCAGCTGTTTGCCGCGATGTCCGGCGATCACAACCCGGTGCACCTGGACGCCGAGTTCGCCGCCGCCAGCATGTTCAAGGAACGCATCGCCCACGGCATGTTCAGCGGCGCGCTGATCAGTGCGGCCGTGGCGTGCGAGCTGCCTGGGCCGGGCACCATTTATATCGGCCAGCAGATGAGCTTCCAGAAGCCGGTGAAGATCGGCGACACCCTGACAGTACGTCTGGAGATTCTGGAGAAACTGCCGAAATTCCGCGTGCGCATTGCTACTCGCGTATTCAACCAGCGCGATGAATTGGTCGTGGACGGTGAAGCCGAGATCCTGGCACCGCGCAAACAGCAGACAGTTACCCTGCCGACCTTGCCGCCGATCAGCATTGGCTGATGCATTGCACAAAACAAAAGTGGGAGCGGGCTTGCTCGCGAATGCGGTATATCAGCAAGATTATCGTTGCCTGATACACCGCA
>NZ_JBSVWF010000123.1:0-3401 GCF_054071635.1 Pseudomonas sp. SDO52101_S400
ACTGTGAGGGTGGCTGACCCAGCGCATTCGCGAGCAAGCCCGCTCCCACATAGGTTGTGTATGGTTCTGCAGATTCAGGTTCGAGTGGCGCCGCGTGCGCTCGCTGCGAATTGCTCGACTGGCAGCACATGCTTGCGCTCCAGCACGCGATAGACCACGCCCGTCAGCACCAGCCCGAACACCATCACCCCGCTCAGGAAGTACAGGCCCGAAGCGAGATTGCCGGTGTACTCCTTCAAGGCGCCGATCACGAACGGGCCGATGTAGCCGCCGAGGTTGCCCACCGAGTTGATCAAGGCGATCCCGGCCGCCGCACTGGCACCGGCAAAGAACCGCCCCGGCAGCGTCCAGAACACCGCTGTGCAGGAAAACAGCGCGAACGCCACCAGACACAACGCAGCCAGTTGTGCCACCGGCAAGGACAGCCAGGCGCTGAGGAACAGGCCGATGGCACCCAGTACATAAAGCACCGCCAGATGCCCGTATCGATCATTCATGCGGTCGGAACTGCGCGGCACGATCAGCAGGCCGACGATGCCGAAGATGTACGGCACCGACGAGACAAAACCGGTCACCAGATCGCTGCCGCCAAACTGTTTGATCAGGGTCGGCAGCCACAAGCCCAGGCCATAGATGCTCAGGGTCACCGGCAGATAAAACAGCGCCAGCAGCAACACGCGTTTGTCTTTCAGCGCATGCAGCGGATTGCCGTGGCGGGTCTGGCCGTATTCCTGCAGGTCCTTTTTCAGCTCGCCGGTCAGCCAGTCCTTCTCGGCCTGATCCATCCATGTCACTTGCTGCGGGCCGTCCGGCAGCCAACGCAATACGGGCCAGGTCAGCAGGATCGCCGGGGTGCCGATGACGATGAACAGCCACTGCCAGCCATGCAGACCGAGGATGCCATCCATGCCCAGCAGGCCGCCGGACACGGGGCCGGTAATCATCATCGCGATGGGTTGGGAAAGGATGAACAGCCCGAGGATCTTGCCGCGATGGCGCACCGGGAACCATTGGGTGATGTAGTACAGAACGCCGGGAAAGAACCCCGCCTCCGCCGCGCCGAGCAGAAAGCGCATCACGTAGAAACTGTGCGGGCCCTGGACGAACGCCATGCCGATGGTGATCGCGCCCCAAGTGATCATGATCCGTGCAAACCAGCGCCGCGCACCAAAACGTTCGAGCATCAGGTTGCTGGGGATTTCCAGCAGAAAGTAGCCAATGAAAAACAGTCCGGCACCGAGGCCGTAGGCGGCATCGCCGATGCCGATGTCGGCGCCCATGTGCAGCTTGGCGAAGCCGACGGCGGAGCGATCCACATAGGCGATCAGGTAAAGCAGGATCAGGAAGGGAATCAGTTTCAGCGTGATGCGCCGGACAAGCCGCAGTTCCTGGTTCATGGGATCGGTCTCCGATTGTTGTTTTTATGGAACCTCGGGGGACGCCTCTCGCGGAAAATCACCAGGGCCATCCCTCCGTCGAAAACGACTATATAGTAATACTAATTACCCAACAACACTTCCAAAGCGTCGATTTTGCGCTTATGTTTAGCCGAAGCTCGCAAACAATAGTCTTACAATAAGAGAATCGATCATGTCTGATAAGAAACCCACCCTGCGCTCCGCCCAATGGTTTGGCACGGCCGACAAGAACGGCTTCATGTACCGCAGCTGGATGAAGAATCAGGGCATCGCCGACCATCAGTTTCATGGCAAGCCGATCATCGGCATCTGCAACACCTGGTCGGAACTGACGCCGTGCAACGCGCACTTCCGGCAGATTGCCGAGCACGTCAAACGCGGTGTGATCGAGGCTGGCGGCTTCCCGGTGGAATTCCCGGTGTTCTCCAACGGCGAATCGAACCTGCGCCCGACCGCCATGCTCACCCGCAATCTGGCGAGCATGGATGTGGAGGAAGCGATTCGGGGCAACCCGATTGACGGCGTGGTGCTGCTGACCGGTTGCGACAAGACCACCCCGGCCCTGCTGATGGGCGCTGCCAGTTGCGACGTGCCGGCGATCGTCGTCACCGGCGGGCCGATGCTCAATGGCAAGCACAAGGGCAAGGACATTGGTTCCGGCACTGTGGTCTGGCAGCTCAGCGAGCAGGTCAAGGCTGGCACCATCACGATTGACGATTTCCTCGCGGCCGAGGGCGGCATGTCCCGTTCGGCCGGCACCTGCAACACCATGGGCACGGCCTCGACCATGGCTTGTATGGCCGAAGCGCTGGGTACTTCCCTGCCCCATAACGCGGCGATTCCGGCGGTGGATGCGCGGCGCTATGTGCTGGCTCACATGTCCGGCATGCGTGCCGTGGAAATGGTTCGGGAAGATCTGAAACTGTCGAAGATCCTGACCAAGGAAGCCTTCGAAAACGCGATTCGGGTCAACGCGGCGATTGGCGGTTCGACCAACGCAGTGATTCACCTGAAAGCCATCGCCGGACGGATCGGCGTCGAGCTGGATCTGGACGACTGGACCCGCATCGGTCGCGGCATGCCGACCATCGTTGACCTGCAGCCGTCCGGGCGTTTCCTGATGGAAGAGTTTTACTACGCCGGGGGCTTGCCGGCCGTGCTGCGTCGCCTCGGCGAGGCCAATCTGATTCCGAACCCGAACGCGCTGACCGTCAACGGCAAGTCCATTGGCGAGAACACCAAGGACGCACCGATCTACGGTGAAGACGAAGTGATCCGAACCCTGGACAATCCGATCCGCGCTGACGGCGGCATCTGTGTGCTGCGCGGCAATCTGGCGCCACTGGGCGCGGTGCTCAAGCCATCAGCCGCCACCCCGGAACTGATGCAGCACCGCGGCCGTGCAGTGGTGTTTGAGAACTTCGATATGTACAAGGCGCGGATCAACGACCCGGAACTGGACGTCGATGCGAACTCGATTCTGGTGATGAAAAACTGCGGGCCGAAGGGTTATCCGGGCATGGCCGAAGTCGGCAACATGGGGCTGCCGGCCAAACTGCTGGCTCAGGGTGTGACTGACATGGTGCGCATCTCCGACGCACGGATGAGCGGTACGGCGTACGGCACCGTTGTGTTGCACGTCGCCCCGGAAGCAGCGGCAGGCGGTCCGTTGGCTGCGGTGAAGGAAGGTGACTGGATCGAGCTGGACTGCGCCAGCGGGCGTTTGCATCTGGACATTCCCGATGCCGAACTGGCGGCGCGCATGGCGGATCTGCAACCACCGCAGCAGTTGTTGGTGGGGGGCTATCGTCAGTTGTACATCGACCATGTGTTGCAGGCCGATCAAGGGTGCGACTTTGACTTCCTTGTAGGTTGCCGAGGGGCTGAAGTTCCCCGCCATTCCCATTAACACCGCCGTCGCCCTGTGGGAGCGGGCTTGCTCGCGAAAGTGGAGTGTCAGCAACCTGTGTTTGTCTGACACCC
>NZ_JBSVWF010000124.1:0-3239 GCF_054071635.1 Pseudomonas sp. SDO52101_S400
GCTGTGTATCAGCTGATACATCATGAACTGACACACCGCCTTCGCGAGCAAGCCCGCTCCCACATTGGATCGATGTTGTTTTTACGATCCGCGATAAGTGGAGAAACCGTACGGGCTGAGCAGAAGCGGAATGTGATAGTGCTGATCCGTCTGCTTCACTTGAAAAATCACCGGAATCTCCGGAAAGAACGTCTCGTGCTTCGCCTTCTCGAAGTACTCGCCGGTCTTGAAAACCACCCGATATTCACCCGCTTCAAACGGTTTGTTCGCCGGGAACAGCTCGGCGATTCGCCCCTGTTCATTGGTGGTGCCCTGCGCCAGCGGCTGCCAGTTCTGGCCTACATGACGCTCCAGCGTCACGTTGATGCCCGGCGAAGGCAGGCCGTTTTCCAGATTGAGTACGTGCACGCTCAGCGGGTTGCCGGCGGCCAGGGCCAGGCTCGAAAAAACGCTCAGGCCGAGTGCGGCAAATGTCATACGCATTGGGGTCATGGTGATGCTCCTGGGGTCAAGAACGGTTGATGGACAGGCCGACGATTTCGGCAGCCTTGATCGCGCAGGTTTCGTCCTGCTCGCCACCGCCGGAACCGGCCACACCCATGGCGCCGACCAGTTCCTTGCCGGCGAACAGCGGGATGCCGCCGCCGAGCAACAGCAATTCATCGAGGGTATTGAGGTTGGCGGTTTCCGGATTGCTGCGGGCGCGCTCGGCAAACAATCGGGTCGGGGTTTTCGTCGATAGCGCGGTGTAGGCCTTGCGCTGACTGGCAGCCGTGTTGTGCGGGCCGATACCGTCGCCGCGCAAGGTCACCAACAGGTTGCCGCCACGGTCGAGCACCGACACCGTACCCGTGCAGTTTTCCAGCGCCGCATCGGCCAGCCGCCGTGCGGTTTTCAGATCGAGATCGACGTGACGCGGCAGTTCAGGTGCGGCGAGCGCCGCGCCGCTGAGGCCGATCGCGAGGCTGGCAAGCAGGTATTTGACGGTCATGGGCAGGCTCCAAAAGCGAAGGCCGCCACCTTATCCGCCGGACTCCGTCGGAACCTCGTCAGTCGGATTACAAGTTTGTAATGGGCAACGCCGCCGAAGGCGCCTAGCCTGTGTCTCTGAATAATTGAGGTGTGCCATGCGTTTGCTGGTCGTAGAAGATGAAGCCAAAACCGCGAATTTCCTCGCCAAGGGGCTGGGAGAATCGGGTTTCGCGGTGGACGTGGCGCTCAATGGCCTGGATGGGCGTTACTTCATCGAGCAGCAGGAATATGACCTGATCATCCTCGACGTGATGCTGCCAGGCCTCAACGGCTGGCAATTGCTGCAGCTGATCCGCCAGCGCGGCGCCACGCCGGTGCTGTTCCTGACAGCGAAGGATGCCATCGAAGACCGCGTGCGCGGCCTCGAACTGGGGGCCGATGACTATCTGCTCAAGCCGTTCGCCTTCGCCGAATTGCTCGCGCGGGTGCGCACATTGTTGCGGCGCGGGCCGATGCGCGAAGCCGAGTCGTACAACATCGCCGATCTGGAAATCGACGTGCTGCGCCGCCGCGTCAGCCGTGGCGGCCAGCGCATTGCCCTGACCAACAAGGAGTTCGCCCTGCTGCACTTGCTCGCCAGCCGTCAGGGCGAAGTGCTGTCGCGCACGCTGATTGCTTCGCAAGTGTGGAACCTGAATTTCGACAGCGACACCAACATGGTCGAAGTCGCGGTGCGACGCCTACGGTCGAAAGTCGATGATCCGTACATGCCCAAACTGATCCACACTGTGCGCGGCGTTGGTTATCAGCTGGAAGCCCCCGACGATGCGTTCTAGGTCGATCGCCTGGCGCCTGGCCCTGGCGTTCGCCGCCGTCTGTGCGCTGGTACTCGGCGCGATTGGCGTGTTCCTGCATCGCTCGCTGGCCTCTGAACTCGCCTGGCGCGATGACATGGCTTTGCTCGGCCGTCTGGAACAGGTACGCGCATTGCTCGCCGACAGCGACAGCCTCGACGCCTTGCAGGCGCGGCCTAGGCTGTACCAGAACATGCTTGGCAATCTAGACAGTCTGCTGCTGGTGCAACGCGCGGACGGCTCGAAGGTGATCACGATCAACCCTCGCCAACGCGCACTGCCGCCCGTGCAGGCCATCCCCCGGGATCAACCTCCGCAACGCAGTGATGTGCTGACCTGGCAGGCGCCGGACGGTGCTGAGCTGGCCCTGGTGTCAGGTCAGGCCCAAGGGCCAAACGGCGAGTCGCTGACCGTGATCGCCGGCAAGGTGTTGAGCGAGCGCGAGCAGATGCTCGGCAGCTATCGCCTGCGCTTGTATCTGGCCGTCGGCCTCGGTGCCGTGCTTGCCTTCACGCTGGGTCTGGTGCTGTTGCGCCGTGGTTTGCTTCCTCTGCGCAAACTGAGTGAAGCGCTGCGCGGCGTTGACCTGCGCAGCCTCGACCAACGCGTTCCCACCGCCGGCACGCCAGCGGAATTGCTGGAGCCGGTGCACGCGCTGAACGGGATGCTCGTGCGCCTGGACGACGGTTTCCAGCGCCTCTCACAGTTCTCCGCCGACCTCGCCCACGAAATCCGCACGCCGCTGCACACCCTGCTCGCGAGCAACGGCCAGGCACTAAATCACCCACGCAGCAGCGCGGAGTATCAGGAAGTGCTGGCGTCAAACATGGAAGAGTTCGAACGGCTCAAGCGCATGGCCGAAAACCTGATGTTTCTCGCTCGCGCAGAACAGGCGGAGCGGGCGCTCGATCTGCGACCACTGGAGTTGCGCGACATCGGCGACGAGTTGTGCGATTACTTCGAAGCCCTGGCCGACGACCGCGGAATCCGCCTCGAAAACACGTTCAGCGGAGAATTGCTGGCGGATCAGCAACTGCTGCAACGCGCCTTGGGCAACCTGTTGGCCAACGCCGTACGGCATGCCGATGCCGGTTCGGTCATCAGCCTGTGCCGGCGCGATGAACCAGGCATGTGCTGGCTGCAAGTGCAAAACCTCGGCCCGGTCATCGCAGAAGAGCATCTGGGCAAACTGTTCGACCGCTTCTACCGCGTCGACCCGTCCCGCGCGGAGCCGGGAGACTCCGGCGGATTGGGGCTGGCGATCGTGCAGTCGATCATGCAATTGCATGGTGGGCGGGTGCGGGTCAGCAGCGATGCAACGGGTACGGTTTTTGAGCTTGGATTTGCAGCGATCTGAATGGCCTCTTCGCGGGCAAGCCCGCTCCCACAGTAATCGAGGTGTGACACAGATTT
>NZ_JBSVWF010000125.1:0-3139 GCF_054071635.1 Pseudomonas sp. SDO52101_S400
GTTTTGTGTACGCCACAAATCTCCTGTGGGAGCGAGCCTGCTCGCGATGGGGCCGCATGACTTATACAAATCCTCCCCGTTGATACAAATCAAGATGCCCTGCCGCGCCCTCCCCTAGACTCGCCACACTGCCAGCCTATCCGGGGGGAATGCCCGCATGCTCGACGCCATTCGTTGGGACACCGATTTGATCCGCCGCTATGACCTGGCGGGGCCGCGCTACACCTCGTACCCGACGGCCGTGCAATTCAACAGTCAGGTCGGCACCTTCGACCTGTTCCACGCCCTGCGCGACAGCCGCAAGGCGCTGCGCCCATTGTCGCTGTACGTGCACGTGCCGTTCTGCGCGAACATCTGCTACTACTGCGCCTGCAACAAGGTCATCACCAAGGATCGCGGCCGCGCCCTGCCGTACCTGCAACGGCTCGAGCAGGAAATCCAGCTGATCGCCTGCCACCTCGACCCGGCGCAGAAAGTCGAGCAAATGCACTTCGGCGGCGGCACTCCGACCTTTCTCAGCCACGATGAATTGCGGCAACTGATGGCGCACCTGCGCAAGCATTTCAATCTGCTGGATGACGACTCCGGCGATTACGGCATCGAAATCGACCCACGCGAAGCCGACTGGTCGACCATGGGCCTGCTGCGCGAACTGGGTTTCAACCGGGTCAGCATCGGTCTCCAAGATCTCGACCCGGCGGTGCAACGGGCGGTCAATCGCCTGCAAAGCCTGGAAGAAACCCGCGCGGTGATTGACGCCGCACGCACCCTGCAATTTCGCTCGATCAACATCGACCTGATCTACGGTCTGCCCAAACAGACCCCGGACAACTTCGCCCGCACCGTCGAGGAAGTCATCAGCCTGCAACCGGACCGGCTCTCGGTGTTCAACTATGCGCACCTGCCGGAACGCTTCATGCCGCAGCGGCGGATCAACGGCAACGAACTGCCGAGCCCGACGCAGAAACTGGAGATGCTGCAACGCACCATCGAACAACTGACCGCCGCCGGCTACCGCTACATCGGCATGGATCACTTCGCCCTGCCCGACGATGAGCTGGCGATTGCCCAGGAAGAATCGACCCTGCAACGCAACTTCCAGGGCTACACCACCCACGGGCACTGTGACCTGATCGGCCTGGGCGTATCGGCCATCAGCCAGATCGGCGATCTGTACTGCCAGAACAGCAGCGACCTCAATCAATACCAGAACACCCTCGCCGGCGCGCAACTGGCCACCAGTCGTGGCCTGGTATGCAACGCCGACGATCGCCTGCGCCGCGCGGTGATTCAGCAACTGATCTGCAATTTCAGCCTGGATTTCGCCGAAATCGAGCGCACGTTCAACATCGATTTTCAGGGCTACTTCGGCGCGCTCTGGCCACAGCTGCAAGGCATGGCCAAGGATGGGCTGATTGAGCTGGATCGCGAACGAATCAACGTGCTACCGGCCGGGCGGCTGCTGGTGCGTTCGGTGTGCATGGTGTTCGACGCGTATCTGGAACAGCAGAACCGTCAGCGTTTTTCCCGGGTGATCTGAAGCGTCATCAATTGCGTGCACACCATGAAGCCGTTTCCTTGCAGGTCAACCCATCACAACAGGTCAGTGCTTTGCTCTGCGGCTTTTTGCCCGCGGGGCAATCTCGCCACAGGCTGGCCTGAATGTCCTCCCCTGGGTTACCCTTACGGCTTATGTGTGTTTTCCCACAAGGATTTAAGAAATGTCCGAGCCAGTTAAACTGCGCGCTCACAACCAGGCTAATTGCAAGGATTGCAGCCTGGCCCCTCTCTGCCTGCCACTTTCGCTGAATCTGGAAGACATGGATGCGCTGGACGAAATCGTTAAACGTGGCCGCCCGTTGAAAAAGGGTGAGTTCCTGTTCCGCCAGGGCGACACCTTCGATTCCGTTTATGCAGTACGCTCCGGCGCCCTGAAGACCTTCAGCCTGAGCGATACCGGTGAAGAACAACTCACGGGCTTCCACCTGCCGAGCGAACTGGTCGGGCTCTCCGGCATGGACACCGAGAAACACCCGGTTTCCGCCCAGGCGCTGGAAACCACCTCGGTCTGCGAGATTCCGTTCGAACGCCTCGACGAGCTGGCCCTGCAATTGCCGCAGCTGCGCCGTCAGTTGATGCGAGTGATGAGCCGGGAAATCCGCGACGACCAGCAAATGATGTTGCTGCTGTCGAAGAAAACCGCCGACGAGCGCATCGCCACGTTCCTGGTCAACCTGTCGGCCCGCTTCCGCGCTCGCGGTTTCTCGGCCAATCAGTTCCGCCTGAGCATGTCGCGCAATGAAATCGGCAACTATCTGGGGTTGGCGGTGGAAACCGTGTCCCGGGTCTTCACCCGCTTCCAGCAGAACGAACTGATCGCCGCCGAGGGCAAGGAAATCCACATTCTCGACCCGATCCAGCTCTGCGCCCTGGCTGGCGGCTCGCTCGAAGTCTGATCTCTACCCGCGGCCGAGCGTATCGTTTCAGCCGCGGGTATACTGCGCCGTTTGCAGCCCTGCCAGGACACCTCGACGATGGTCTTCGACTCCTTCGACATCAAATCCCTGATCCGCCCTGTGATCGATTTCCCGAAACCGGGCGTGATCTTTCGCGACATCACCCCGCTGTTCCAGTCGCCCAAGGCCCTGCGCCTGGTGATGGACAGCTTCGCCCACCGCTACGTGGAAGCCGACTTCACCCACATCGGCGCGATGGATGCCCGTGGTTTCCTGATCGGTTCGGTGCTGGCCTATCAGTTGAACAAGCCGCTGGTGCTGTTCCGCAAACAAGGCAAGCTGCCGGCGGACGTACTGGCTGAAGGCTACGCGACCGAGTACGGCGAAGCGTTCCTCGAAGTGCACGCCGACAGCCTGTGCGAAGGCGATTCGGTGGTGATGTTCGATGACCTGATCGCCACCGGCGGAACACTGATCGCAGCGGCCAACCTGATCCGTCGAATGGGCGCCCGCGTTCATGAAGCGGCGGCGATCATTGATCTGCCGGAGCTGGGTGGCTCGCAGCGTCTGGAAGACATCGGAATTCCTACGTTCTGCCTGACGCAGTTTGCGTTGACCGACAAGTAAACGGCGCCTGCCATTACGCCTTCGCGAGCAAGCCCGCTCCCACATTTGACCGCATT
>NZ_JBSVWF010000126.1:0-3130 GCF_054071635.1 Pseudomonas sp. SDO52101_S400
CCCCTGATGGAGCACGGTCGAATGTGGGAGCGGGCTTGCTCGCGAAAGGGCCACTAGCCTCACTGCAAAATCTAAAGCCCCATCTGTTTGCTGATGATCTCGTTCATCACTTCCCGCGTCCCGCCGCCAATCGACAGGATTCGGTTATCCCGATACAGCCGCTCCACCAGGCTTTCGCGCATATAACCCAACCCACCAAGAATCTGCACCGCTTCGTTGGTGATGCGATCCGAGGTGTCCGTGGCGAAGTTCTTGGCCATGGAGATTTCCTTGATCACGCTCTGCCCCGCCGCCATTTTTGCCGCTTGCCGGTAAGTGAACTCCCGCGAGACTTCCAGCGCCGTGGCCATTTCCGCGAGGCGATGCTTGATCACCTGGAATTTGCCGATGGGTTTGCCGAACGCTTCACGCTCCTTCGCCCACTTCAGACTCTCTTCCAGCGCCAATTGCGCGGTCATGTTGGCCATCAGCGCCAGGGCCAGACGCTCGCTCTGGAAGTTGCCCATGATGCAGGCAAAGCCCATGTTCTCCGCGCCAATCAAGTTTCCTACAGGCACTCGGCAATCGTCGAAAAACAATTCAGCCGTGTCCGACGCCCACCAGCCCATTTTCTTCAGCTGGCGGCCGACAGTGAAACCCGGCGTGCCCTTCTCGATCAACAACAGGCTGATGCCGCCAAAACCGGGCGCGCCGGTACGCACCGCGACGGTGTAGTAATCGGCGCGCACGCCACTGGTGATGAAGGTTTTGCTGCCGCTGATCCGGTAATGATCGCCGTCGCGTACGGCGCGGGTCTGCAGGTTGGCGACGTCGGAACCGCCGCCCGGTTCGGTGACGGCCAAAGCACTAATTTTCTCGCCGCTAAGGACTTGAGGGACGACACGGTCACGAACTTCGGGACGGGCCCATTTGACGATTGGCGGCAGACCTATGTCGAGCGAACCGAGCCCGGCCACCAGCCCGCCGGAGCCACAACGCATGAGTTCTTCACTGGCGGCGATCTTGGCGAACAGGTCACCTTCGTGACTGCCGCCCAGCGCTTCGGGATAACCGATGCCGAGGATGCCGGCCGCACCGGCCTTGAGGTACAGCTCACGGGGGAAGTTTTCGGCTTCTTCCCACGTATCGATGTCCGGCAGGATCTCGCGGTCGACGAAACGTCTGACGCTGTCGCGGACCATTTGGTGGCTGGGGTCGAAGTATTCCTGGAAGGCGGGCATCGGCGAACTCCATGGAAGGGTTCGCCGAACTTAACCGAGCGCTTGCTTGGTTTTCAACAGGATTGTGTGGTTCAGAGGGAAATCGGCTTGCGCCCGGCAAACGAGTGAGCCAGCGTGCCGCCGTCCACCAGCTCCAGTTCGCCGCCCAACGGAACGCCGTGAGCGATACGCGAGGCGATCAGGCCTTTGTTGTTGAGCAATTGCGCGATGTAGTGCGCCGTCGCTTCACCTTCCACGGTCGGGTTGGTGGCGAGGATGACTTCGGTGAAGGTGCCCGCCTCTTCGATCCGCGTCATCAATTGCGGAATGCCGATGGCCTCCGGGCCGAGCCCGTCCAGCGGCGACAGATGTCCCTTGAGCACGAAGTAGCGCCCACGAAATCCGGTCTGCTCGACCGCGTACACATCCATCGGACCTTCCACCACGCACAGCAACGTGTCGTCACGGCGCGTGTCGGCGCATTGCGGGCACAGGTCGTCTTCGGTCAGCGTGCGGCACTGGCGGCAGTGTCCGACCCCTTCCATGGCCTGGCTCAACGCCTGGGCCAGGCGCGTGCCGCCGCTGCGGTCACGTTCGAGCAACTGCAACGCCATACGCTGGGCAGTTTTCTGACCCACGCCCGGCAGAATTCGCAGGGCGTCGATCAGTTGGCGAATCAAAGGGCTGAAGCTCATGGGGAAAAAGTCCGACAAAACAACGAGACGCGGTTTATACCCGCGCCTCCGGCCAGCGTCAAATCCTCAGTCCTGGGCGACCCGCACCACCAGTTTGCCGAAGTTGCGCCCCTCCAGCAGACCGATAAACGCTTGCGGCGCCTGCTCCAGGCCATCGACCACGTCTTCGCGGAACTTCACCTTGCCCTCGCGCACCCACGGCACCATGGCGCTGATGAATTCCGGCTGACGGTCACCGTAGTCGTCAAACACGATGAAGCCCTGAATCCGCACGCGCTTGGTCAACAAGGTGCGTTGCAAGGCGGGCAAACGATCCGGGCCTTTTGGCGCTTCTGAAGCGTTGTAGCCGGCGATCAAGCCGCACAGCGGAATCCGTGCCTTGGGATTGAGCAGCGGGACGACCGCATCGAAGACATGGCCGCCGACGTTTTCGTAATAGATGTCGATGCCTTTCGGACAGGCCTTGGCCAGTTGCTCGGCGAAGTCAGGTGCCTTGTGATCGATACAGGCGTCGAAGCCCAGCTCCTCGACCACGTACTTGCACTTCTCTGCACCACCGGCCACGCCGACGGCACGCAGGCCTTTGATCTTCGCCACCTGGCCGACCACCGAACCTACCGCGCCAGAAGCGGCGGCGACCACCAGAGTCTCGCCTTCTTTCGGCTGGCCGATGTCCATCAGACCCATGTAAGCGGTCATGCCCGGCATGCCCAGTACACCGAGGGCCATCGACGGGCTCGGCAGACCCGACGGGATCGGGATGATGTTGCGACCGTCGCTGATACTGTGGCTTTGCCAACCGGTGGCGCCGACCACCAGATCACCGACCTGGAATTTTGGATGACGCGATTGCTCGACCCGACTGACAGCCCCACCGGTCATCACCTCACCGATTTGTACCGGTGCGGCGTAGGACGGAGCGTCGCTCATGCGTCCGCGCATGTAGGGATCGAGCGACAGGTAAAGGGTCTTGAGCAGCAACTGGCCGTCTTCAAGGTCCGGCAGCGCCTCGCGCTCCAGACGGAAGTTCTCGGGCGTCGGTGCGCCCACTGGCCGCGAGGCCAGCACGAAGCGTTGATTGAGGGTCAGAGGGTCGGACATGTCAGCGTCTCCTGCAAATGTTGAATTCGGCGGTATAGGGAAAAGACCGTCGTGGCGATAGCGGGTTCGATGTTTATCAGATCAACCAGGTCGACGCCTTCGCGAGCAGGCTCGCTCCCACATTTGAAATGCACT
>NZ_JBSVWF010000127.1:0-3047 GCF_054071635.1 Pseudomonas sp. SDO52101_S400
TCAGTTGACACATAAGTCGCCTGAATCACCGCTTTCGCGAGCAAGCCCGCTCCCACATTCGATCTCTGTCTGGCAGCAGGTCGCTTACAAAACGCGAACGCGCAGCGAACGACCCTTGATCTTGCCGTTGTTCAAACGCTGCAGCGCCTGCATGACAACAGTGCGTTCAACAGCCACATAGGACTGGAAGTCGAAGATCGCGATCTTGCCGACCTGAGCGCCCGGAATGCCGGCTTCACCGGTCAGTGCGCCGAGAATGTCACCCGGACGCACCTTGTCCTTGCGGCCGCCAGCGATGCACAGCGTGCTCATCGGCGGTTGCAGCGGGGCACCGCCCTGGGACTTGAGATTGTCCACCTGATCCCAGTTCAGCGGGGTTTTCTGCAGTTGTTCGATGGCTTGCGCGCGGTGCGCTTCGGATGGCGCCACCAGGCTGACCGCGATGCCTCTCTCGCCGGCACGACCGGTACGGCCAACACGGTGAATATGGATTTCCGAGTCGCGGGCCAGCTCGACGTTGATCACCATGTCCAGGGCATCAATATCCAGGCCACGGGCGGCAACGTCAGTGGCCACCAGTACCGAAGTACTGCGGTTAGCGAACATCGCCAGCACCTGATCGCGGTCACGCTGTTCCAGGTCGCCGTGCAGGCCGACGGCGGAGATGCCTTTGGAGGTCAGGTGATCGACGGTTTCCTGTACTTGCTGCTTGGTGAAGCAGAACGCCACGGTGGAGGCTGGGCGGAAGTGGTGCAGGACTTTGGTCACCGCGCTCATGCGCTCTTCCGGCGAAATCTCGTAGAAGCGCTGTTCGATCTGGGTGTCGTCGTGGAACGCTTCGGCTTTCACCGTTTGCGGATCGCGCATGAACTTCGACGCCAGTTGCTTGATGCCCACCGGGTAGGTCGCCGAGAACAGCAGGGTCTGACGGCGGGCCGGGGTCTGCTCGATGATGTCTTCGATGGCGTCGTAGAAACCCATGTCGAGCATGCGGTCGGCTTCGTCGAGGATCAGCGTGTTCAGCCCGTCGAGGACCAGCGAACCCTTGCGCAGATGCTGCTGGATGCGGCCCGGGGTGCCGACGATGATGTGCGCGCCGTGCTCCAGCGAGCCGATCTGCGGGCCGAAGGACACGCCGCCGCACAGGGTCAGGACCTTGATGTTGTCTTCGGCACGGGCCAGGCGACGGATTTCCTTGGCGACCTGGTCGGCCAGTTCTCGCGTCGGGCAAATCACCAGTGCCTGGCAACCGAAGTAGCGCGGATTGATCGGGTTCAGCAGGCCGATGCCGAACGCGGCGGTCTTGCCGCTGCCGGTCTTGGCCTGGGCGATCAGGTCCATCCCCTTGAGGATCACCGGCAAGCTTTGCGCCTGGATCGGCGTCATCTGGGCATAACCGAGAGATTCGAGGTTAGCCAGCATGGCGGCGGACAGCGGCAAAGTATTAAAAGCGGTGGCGATGGTGGTCACGGGACTGGCCTGCAAAACAAAATGTCGCGCAGTGTACCAGCCCGGTGGCCATTAGCCCTAAGGCTCTATGTGTTGTTCCGGACGTTTAACACGCCGTCCGTCATTCTTCGACAGTTGCGAAAAGATCGTCGCCGCCAGCATCGCCATGATCCCAACGGTCACGAACGTGAGCTGAAATGCGCCCAGCACGGTCTCAACGCCGTCGTTGCCGACTTCTGCCGTAAAGCCGCCGAGCAGCGCACCGGCGCATGCCACGCCGAGGCTCAGCGACAACTGCGCCACCACCGACAGCAGGCTGTTGCCACTGCTGGCGCTGGCGTCATCGAGGTCGATCAGGGTCACGGTGTTCATCGCGGTGAATTGCAGCGAGTTGATCGCGCCGAGAATCGCCAGCAGGCACAGCAGCAGCCAGTACGGCGTCTGCTCGCTGACCAGGCCCATGCTCGCCAGCATGATCCCCAGAAACAGGGTGTTGCCGGTCAGCACGATGCGATAGCCCAGGCGCTCGATCAGCGGCCGCGCGCCCCACTTGGCGACCATCGCCGCAGCGGCCAAGGGCAACATGCTCATCCCGGCCTGGGACGGCGAATAGCCCAGCGCCACTTGCAGCAGCAACGGCACCAGAAACGGCAGAGCGCCGCTGCCCAGACGGGCGAACAGATTGCCGAGAATGCCGACCGCGAAGGTGCGGGTCTTGAACAGCGACGGCGCGAACAGCGGATTTTCAATGTGCCCGGCGCGCAACCAGTACGCTGCCAGACACGCCATGCCGCCGAACAGCAACAGCATCACCCGCAAGTGCGGCAGGTGCAGTTCGCCGAGGCCTTCCATGGCGATGGTGATCAGCACCATCGCCGCGCCGAACAGCAGGAACCCCAGGCTATCGAAGCGCGTGCGCTCGGTGCCGCGCAGGTCGGGGATGAATTTCCATACCGCGTAGCAGCCGATGACGCCGACCGGCAGGTTGATCAGGAAGATCCAGTGCCACGTCAGGTATTCCACCATCCAGCCGCCCATGGTCGGGCCGATCAACGGGCCGAGCAGGCCGGGAATAGTGATGAAGCCCATGATCCGCACCAGTTCCGAGCGGGGGTAGGCGCGCAACACCACCAAGCGCCCGACCGGCAACATCAGTGCGCCGCCGAGGCCCTGGATGACACGAGCGCCGATCAGCATCGTCAGGCTGCTCGACAAAGCGCAGAGCAGCGAGCCGAGGCTGAACAGCAGGATCGCGCCGAAGAAGATTTTCTTGGTGCCGAAGCGGTCGGCGATCCAGCCCGAGGCTGGAATCAGCAAGGCCACGGTGAGCATGTAGGCGATGATCACGCCCTGCATGCGCAGCGGGTCTTCGGCCAGGTCCCTGGCCATGGCGGGCAGGGCGGTGTTGAGAATGGTCCCGTCGAGGGACTGCATGAAGAAAGCAATGGCGACGACCCACGGCAACCAGCGGGCGGTGATGGCGTCGAGAGGCGGGCGGTTGGGCATGGAACCTCTTGCGGTTGGGGTTAATGCACAGGCTTTTGGTGGGAGCGGGCTTGCTCGCGAATGCGGTATTTCAGCCAACATAAGTGTTGAAT
>NZ_JBSVWF010000128.1:0-2892 GCF_054071635.1 Pseudomonas sp. SDO52101_S400
TCGTCAAGATTAAATTCCGAAACCCCAATTGCGAAAGCAGTTGGGGTTTTGTTTTGCCCGCAGGAAAGTGGGTTGTTTGAATTCTATGCAACGGCTCGGTGCATGGCTATTATTCGGGCCTTATTCCGAGGCGAGACCTGCATGCTGACGTTGTTGAACCTTCTGAAGGATGGGCGATTCCATTCCGGTCAGGCTCTGGGAGTTGCCCTGGGAATTAGTCGAAGTGCAGTGTGGAAGCAGCTTCAACACCTGGAGGCTGAGCTTGGGCTATCCATACATAAAGTCCGGGGGCGAGGCTACCAGTTGGCCTCGCCGCTAGAGTTGCTTGACTCGCTCAAGATAGAGGAAAGTCTTGCCGGCTGGCCTGTGAGTCTCTTCGACTCCATCGACTCTACTAATGCAGAATCGTTGCGCGCCGTTGATCGGGGGCAAATGGCACCCTTTCTGGTGCTGGCTGAGCGACAAGTCTCCGGGCGTGGTCGTAGAGGTCGTAAGTGGGTAAGCCCGTTTGCCGAGAACCTCTATTACAGTCTCGTATTGCGTATTGACGGCGGGATGCGTCAACTTGAAGGGCTAAGTCTTGTTGTCGGTCTCGCGGTCATGCAAACCCTCCGTACGCTTGGGGTGCCAGGTGCAGGGCTGAAGTGGCCCAATGACGTTTTGGCTGGGCGAAAAAAAATCGCCGGGATCTTGCTAGAACTGGTCGGAGACCCGGCAGACGTGTGTCATGTAGTGCTGGGTGTTGGCATTAACGTGAACATGCAAGCTACTGACGAGGTTGATCAGCAGTGGACCTCGATACGGCTCGAGTCGGGAAAAGCCTGTGATCGCAATATTCTGGTGGTTGAGCTGAGCAAGCAGTTGCAGCTTTATTTGCACCGTCATCAGTCAGAAGGTTTTTCTGCGCTTCAGGCGGAGTGGGAAGCGAATCACTTATGGCAGGGACTGCCGGTTTCTCTCACTGCGGGTGTCAACCAGATAGATGGCGTGGTGCTGGGGATCGATAATCAAGGTGCGCTACGGCTGAAGGTGGATGGCGTGGAGAAAGTCTTTAGTGGTGGTGAGCTCAGCTTGAGGTTGCGTGATGATTCTTGAGCTTGATTGCGGAAACAGCTTTATCAAGTGGCGGGTGCTGGATGCCGAGGCGGGTGCCCTGGTTGCGGAAGGGGTGGTTGACTCCGATGAGGCATTGGTCAATAGCCTTCGTTCGCTCGATAAATTGTCTCTCGGCAAATGCCGCCTTGTCAGTGTAAGGACTGAAGAGGAGACCAATTTGCTGATTGGTTTTCTCAAGCGTGAGTTCGATATTCCCGTTGTCTGTGCGACACCTGCTCGCGAAATGTCCGGCGTCAAAAATGGTTACGAAGACTACGAGCGTCTTGGCCTTGATCGTTGGTTGGCGATGCTCGGTAGTTTTCATCTGGCTGGGGGGGCTTGCCTGGTTCTCGATTTTGGGACGGCGGTGACTGCTGATTTCATCTCGTCGGATGGTGAGCACCTTGGAGGCTTCATTGGTCCTGGTATGCCGCTAATGCGCAATCAATTGCGTACGCATACTCGAAAGATTCGCTATGGCGATCTGGCGGCGGAACGAGCGTTGACGAGTCACGCTCCTGGGCGCAATACGGTCGAGGCAGTGGAGCGTGGCTGTTCGTTGATGCTTAGAGGATTCGTATTGACGCAGTTGGAGATGGCGCGTTCCTACTGGGGTGAAAATTTCAGTGTCTTCATCACTGGTGGTGATGCTGAGCTGGTGTCGGATGTCGCACCTGAAGCTCGGGTCGTTTCCGATTTGGTGTTCGTAGGTTTGGCTATGGCGTGTCCTTTATCCTGAGGTTTGTATGCGTTGGTTGTTTCTCCTGCTCCTGGTACTCAATGTGTTTTATTACGTCTGGCATCAGCAGGAGGCCCCATTGCGTGCAAAGGACGTCACGCCTCTCAGTCTTTATCGTGGTTCGCAGCAGGATATCCGTTTGCTGAGCGAAGCCGGTGATGCTTCTCGAGGCGCGAAAACTGATGGACAGTGTCTATATATAGGTGGTTCGGGTCGCTCTGAAACTGCGCAGGCGCTGGAGCAGCGTCTAAATGAGCTTGGAGCGAAACTTCAGCCTTTACCTAAAGACCCTTCCAGCAATGCATATTGGTTCCGAATTACGCCCGAAACCCAGCGTTTCCTGGGCGACGCTCAGTTGCAAAACCTTTCCAAGGAATTCAATGAGTTAAAACACAAAATAATGCTGTGCGAGGGGGTTGCACCTGCTGAATAGTTTGCATAGAATGGCGCCCGCTCCACAGCGAAGACCTGAAGAGGTTGAAGTGGTAGAGCGATGTCAAAGCAGCTAACCTCAGGTTTTTAAATGAGAAAATGCTTGACAAGGGGTTGGCATAGTATAGAATGCCGGCCTGATTAGGAGGGGTTCCCGAGCGGCCAAAGGGATCAGACTGTAAATCTGACGTCTACGACTTCGAAGGTTCGAATCCTTCTCCCTCCACCAGATTTTAGCGTGAGCTGCAGGCTCCGCGGGTATAGTTTAGTGGTAGAACCTCAGCCTTCCAAGCTGATGATGCGGGTTCGATTCCCGCTACCCGCTCCAAGTTTGCAGGTTGTGCAAAGTGTTACGCTCTTGTAGCTCAGTTGGTAGAGCACACCCTTGGTAAGGGTGAGGTCAGCGGTTCAAATCCGCTCAAGAGCTCCATATAACAAGGCAGATATGAAAATATCTGCCTTTGTTTTAATGGCTAGGGTTGTTTGCTTATTTCTTCTGTGAGGGGTGATATCGATGGCTAAGGAAAAATTTGATCGTTCCCTACCGCACGTCAACGTCGGAACTATCGGTCACGTTGACCACGGTAAAACCACTCTGACCGCTGCTCTGACTCGCGTCTGCTCCG
>NZ_JBSVWF010000129.1:0-2397 GCF_054071635.1 Pseudomonas sp. SDO52101_S400
TCGCGAAAGCAATCGTTCATCCAACACTTCATTTGATTGATCCGACGCCTTCGCGAGCAAGCCCGCTCCCACATTTGTTTTGTGCTGCTTTTAAGGCCTGCGTTGGCGCATCAGATGCTTGAACCCTTCAAACACCAGCACCACCACCGCCAGCCAGATCGGGATGTAGGTCAGCCATTCACCGGGTTTGATGCTCTCGCCGAGCAGCAGCGCCACGCCCAGCAGCAACACCGGCTCAACGTAACTCAACAAGCCGAACAGGCTGAACGGCAGCAAGCGGCTGGCAATGATGTACACCACCAGCGCCGACGCACTGATCAGGCCGAGCAGCGGAATCAACCACGTCAGTGCCGGGTACTGGTCGAATACCGCGAAACCTTGTTCGCCACTGTGCACGAACCAGTACGCGACCGGCAGCATCAGCGTCATGTCGACCCACAAGCCGCCGAGGTTGTCGGTCTTGAGGTATTTGCGCAGCACGAAATACAACGGGTAACCGACGACAACGACCAGCGTCGCCCAGGAAAAACCACCGACCTGATACAACTCGTTCAACACGCCGAGGCTGGCAAAAAACACCGCGACTTTCTGCAAGTACGACAGGCTCTCGCCATAAGCGATGCGGCCGGTCAGCACCATGGCCAGCGGCAACAGGAAGTAGCCCAGCGACACATCGAGGCTGTAACCATTGAGCGGCGCCCACATGAACAGCCACAACTGCACGCCCAGCAGTGCGGACGAAAGGATCAGGCCACCGATCAACTTCGGCAGTGCAGGGACCCGGCGCAGCAGCTCCAGCACCCGCCGCCATTCGCCGGACAACAACATGAACACGGTCATGCAGGGCACGGTCAGCAACATCCGCCAACCGTAGATTTCCACGCCGCTCAACGGGGTGAGCAACGAGGTGTAGTAATACATGACGGCAAACAGCGTCGATGCTGTCACCGATAGAGCGATACCTTTAGACAAACTGTCCTCGCGGGGGTGATGGTCAAACGGGGCGCGCAGGATACGTGGTTTTTGTGGTGAATATTGGCCAGATGGTCATTATTTTCAACAGATCCAAAAGCCCCTCACCCTAACCCTCTCCCGAAGGGAGAGGGGACTGACCGAGGTGTCTCAGGAGTTTCAGCGACGTGAAAGTCCGAGTCGATTGTGGATTCACCACGAGAGCTTCAGGCAAAAGCTTAGCTTCAATATCCCCCAATCGGTTCCCTCTCCCTCCGGGAGAGGGCTAGGGTGAGGGCAGCGGTCTCAAGCCGAACGCGGTTTGCGCCCCGACACAAAATGGCTCACATCATTAAACCCCGGCGTAGACGCATGCCCCGGCGTCACCAGCGAGTCGATAAACGCCTCATCCTCCGCCGTAATCTTCACCGCCTGTGCCTTGGTGTACGCATCCCATTGCTCTTCAGTGCGCGGCCCGACAATCGCCGACGTCACGGCGCCGTTGTTCAGCACCCAGGCAATCGCAAACTCGACAATTCCGACCCCACGCTCTTTCGTGTATTGCTGAATCTGCTGGGCAATGCGCAACGACTCCACACGCCATTCGGTTTCCAGAATCCGCTTGTCCTGACGCCCGGCACGGCTGTTGGCGTCCGGGGTCACGTCCGGTGCGTACTTGCCACTGAGCACGCCACGGGCCAGCGGGCTGTAAGGCACCACGCCGAGGCCGTAAGTCTGGGCGGCTGTGATCTGTTCGGTTTCAGCCTGACGGTTGACGATGTTGTACAGCGGCTGGCTGATCACCGGGCGATCGACCCCGAGTTTGTCCGCCACGCGAATCACCTCTGCAATCCGCCAGCCGCGATAGTTCGACAGGCCCCAATAACGGATCTTGCCCTGGCGAATCAGATCGCCGATGGCCGAAATCGTCACTTCAAGCGGTGTGTTGTGGTCTTCGCGGTGCAGGTAATAGATGTCGAGATAGTCGGTGCCGAGCCGGTTCAGACTGGCTTCCAGACCATTGAAGATATGCTTGCGGCTCAAGCCGCTGCGGTTCGGAACACCGTCCACCGGGCCGAAACCGACCTTGGTCGCCAGCACCCATTCGTGGCGATGACGGGCGATGGCTTCGCCGACGATCTCTTCCGAGCGGCCATTGGTGTAGACGTCAGCCGTGTCGATGAAGTTGATGCCCTGATCCCACGCCTTGTCGATGATGCGCAGCGAATCCTCCGCGCTGGTCTGCTCGCCAAACATCATCGTGCCGAGAGTGAGGGTGGACACCTGCAACCCCGA
The DNA here is from genome assembly GCF_054071635.1 of Pseudomonas sp. SDO52101_S400. Lineage (NCBI taxonomy): Bacteria > Pseudomonadati > Pseudomonadota > Gammaproteobacteria > Pseudomonadales > Pseudomonadaceae > Pseudomonas > Pseudomonas sp. SDO52101_S400. The sequence goes on from NZ_JBSVWF010000129.1 coordinate 2,248, forward strand.
GTGACCCAGTGTGCGATAGCTCATGCCGAAATCCTTTTGTCGGTGGGAAAGTTTCCATCAAATACCAGAAGCATCCGGCGCGGCAAAGTGAATTTATCCAGCAGAGGCCCCGTAACAGTCGCGGAAATAAATACCGTTTATCGCCACTGT
>NZ_JBSVWF010000130.1:0-1739 GCF_054071635.1 Pseudomonas sp. SDO52101_S400
TTGATTTCGACTGACACGACGCATTCGCGAGCAAGCCCGCTCCCACAAGGTTCGGTGTATATCCGCCCAAGTTCACAGGGCTGAACAGATGATGATTCCCTCCCCCTGGCGCGCCGACTTCCCGGCCATCGCCGCCCTGCAACGGCAAGACCAGACCTATCTGGACAATGCCGCCACCACGCAAAAACCCCAGGCCCTGCTCGACGCGCTGGCGCATTACTACGCCAACGGCGCAGCCAACGTGCACCGTGCGCAGCACTTGCCCGGCGCCCATGCCACGCAGGCGTTCGAGGACAGTCGCCTGAAGGTCGCCCAGTGGCTGAATGCCGGTGACAGCGGACAGATCATCTTCACCCACGGCGCCACCAGTGCGCTGAATCTCCTGGCTTACGGCCTGGAACATCTTTTCCACCCGGGCGATGAAATTGTCATCAGCGCTCTGGAGCATCACGCCAACCTGCTGCCGTGGCAGCAACTGGCACAACGTCGCGACCTGAAGTTAGTCATCCTGCCACTGGACGATGACGGCGTGATCGACCTCACCGCCGCCATTCACCTGATCGGCCCGCGCACCCGTTTGCTGGCGGTCAGCCAGTTGTCCAACGTGCTCGGCGCCTGGCAACCCTTGCCGGCATTGCTGGCGATGGCCAAGGCGCAAAACGCGCTGACGGTGGTCGACGGCGCTCAAGGCGTGGTCCACGGCCGGCATGACGTGCAGGCACTGGGTTGCGACTTTTACGTGTTTTCCAGCCACAAGCTGTACGGCCCCGATGGCCTCGGCGTGCTGTTCGGGCGCAACGTAGCGCTCGAACAACTACGGCCGTGGCAGTTCGGTGGCGAAATGGTGCTGGAAGCCAATTACCACGAGGCACGTTTCCGCCCTGCTCCCTTGGGCTTCGAGGCTGGAACGCCGCCGATTGCCAGCGTGATAGGCCTCGGAGCGACCCTCGACTATCTGGCCGGTCTGGATCAGGACGCCGTGTCCGCCCACGAAGCCGCGCTGCACGATTACTTGCTACGCGGTCTCGCCGCCCGCAATGGCATTCGCCTGCTAGGCAAGCCGCAACTGGCGCTGGTCAGCTTTGTCGTCGAAGGCGTGCATAACGCCGATCTCGCGCATTTGCTAACTGAACAAGGCATCGCCGTGCGTGCCGGTCACCACTGCGCGATGCCGTTGCTCAAGCGCTTCGAACTGGCCGGTGCGATTCGCGTGTCGCTGGCGCTGTACAACGACTCCGAAGATCTGGAGCGCTTCTTTGAAGCGCTGGATCAGGCACTGGAGTTGTTGCGATGAGCCTGCCGGTCGAGGCCGCCGAAGCGCTGCAAACGTTTCAGAATGCGGCCGGTTGGGAACAGCGGGCGCGGCTGCTGATGCAGTTTGGTGATCGTCTGCCGCCATTGAGCGATGCAGACAAGTGTGAGGCCAATCGGGTGCATGGCTGTGAAAGCCAGGTGTGGCTGGTCGGCGAATTGCGCGACGGCCATTGGCAGTTCGCAGCGAGCAGCGATGCGCGGATGATTCGCGGATTGGTGGCGCTATTGCTGCTGCGGGTCAATGGCTTGAATGCTGACGAGTTGCAACAGGTGGATCTGCCGGACTGGTTCAATCAGTTGGGGCTGTCGCGACAGTTGTCGCCTTCGCGCAGCAATGGCCTCAATGCCGTGCTCCAGCGCATGAACGAGTTGGCGGGCTAATCGCTTTCGCGAGCAGGCTCGCTCCCACATGTGAATGCATTCCA
>NZ_JBSVWF010000131.1:0-1726 GCF_054071635.1 Pseudomonas sp. SDO52101_S400
GCGCACAAGCCGCTTGCCCATCGCCAGGGTTGGTTTGAATTGATCGCTGAGGAGTCTTTTTCGTGACTGACAATAAGCCTACAAAATTCCGCAATGTTGAAATCCGCGCCGCCCGCGGCAACAAGCTGACCGCCAAGAGCTGGCTGACCGAAGCGCCGCTGCGCATGCTGATGAACAACCTCGACCCGGAAGTGGCCGAGAACCCGAAAGAACTGGTGGTTTACGGTGGCATCGGCCGCGCCGCGCGCAACTGGGAGTGCTACGACAAGATCGTCGAAAGCCTGACCAATCTGAACGACGACGAAACCCTGCTGGTGCAATCCGGCAAACCGGTCGGTGTGTTCAAGACCCACAGCAACGCCCCGCGCGTACTGATCGCCAACTCCAACCTGGTGCCGCACTGGGCGACCTGGGAACACTTCAACGAACTCGACGCGAAAGGTCTGGCCATGTACGGCCAGATGACCGCCGGCAGCTGGATCTACATCGGCAGCCAGGGCATCGTTCAGGGCACCTACGAAACCTTCGTCGAAGCCGGTCGCCAACATTACGATTCCAACCTGAAGGGCCGCTGGGTCCTGACCGCCGGCCTCGGCGGCATGGGCGGCGCCCAGCCACTGGCCGCGACCCTGGCCGGTGCCTGCTCGCTGAACATCGAATGCCAGCAGGTGAGCATCGATTTCCGCCTGAAAAGCCGTTACGTCGACGAGCAAGCCAAAGACCTCGACGACGCCCTGGCACGTATTGAAAAGTACACCAAAGAAGGCAAGGCGATTTCCATCGCCCTGCTGGGCAACGCCGCAGAAATCCTCCCGGAACTGGTCCGTCGCGGCGTGCGCCCGGACATGGTCACCGACCAGACCAGCGCCCACGACCCGCTCAACGGTTACCTGCCGGCCGGCTGGACCTGGGACGAATACCGCGCCCGCGCCAAGACCGAGCCAGCCGCTGTCATCAAAGCCGCCAAGCAATCGATGGCGGTGCACGTTAAAGCCATGCTGGACTTCCAGAAGCAAGGCATCCCGACCTTCGACTACGGCAACAACATCCGCCAGATGGCTCAGGAAGAGGGCGTGGAAAACGCTTTCGACTTCCCGGGTTTCGTACCGGCTTATATCCGTCCGCTGTTCTGCCGTGGCATCGGCCCGTTCCGCTGGGCGGCGCTGTCGGGTGATCCGCAGGACATCTACAAGACCGACGCCAAGGTCAAGGAACTGATCCCGGACGACGCCCACCTGCACAACTGGCTGGACATGGCCCGCGAGCGCATCAGCTTCCAGGGTCTGCCGGCACGCATCTGCTGGGTCGGTCTGGGTCAGCGCGCCAAGCTGGGTCTGGCGTTCAACGAAATGGTCCGTCGTGGCGAGCTGTCGGCGCCGATCGTGATCGGTCGCGACCACCTCGACTCCGGTTCTGTATCGAGCCCGAACCGTGAAACCGAATCGATGCAGGACGGCTCCGATGCAGTCTCCGACTGGCCACTGCTCAACGCCCTGCTGAACACCGCGAGCGGCGCGACCTGGGTGTCGCTGCACCACGGTGGTGGCGTCGGCATGGGTTTCTCGCAGCACTCGGGCATGGTGATTGTCTGCGACGGTACGGATGAAGCAGCCGAGCGTATCGCTCGTGTGCTGCACAACGACCCGGGCACCGGTGTGATGCGTCACGCCGATGCCGGTTACCAGATCGCCATCGACTGCGCCAAGGAGCAGGGCCTGAACCTGCC
>NZ_JBSVWF010000132.1:0-1596 GCF_054071635.1 Pseudomonas sp. SDO52101_S400
CAGACTGTGTGAAAACGCACTGAAGGCCAGCCCAACAAACGCCCCGACTTGTTCGGGGTGTTTGTTTTTGTGCGAGCGACAGACGAAAAAAGGCCTTTCAGCCCATTAGCGCCATCAATTGGCTGGCTCCTAGCACGCTAATCGCTCGCTTGAGGTTATAAGCGTTCACCGCCAATGCCATTTCCGCTTTTGCTCCCTCCAACTGGCGCAGCAGGAAACGACCATTCCCAAACAGCCATTGCTTGAGGTTGCCGAAAGGGTGCTCAACGATGGATCTTCGGCTGGCCATCATCTGCGGATGGGCCAGCATTCGCTGCTCCATTCGCTCAAAGGCTTCCTCATGGGCATGGCGTGAGATATAGCGGCGTTGGGCGCCAGTGCATTGGGATTTGAGCGGGCAGGTAGTGCAGTCGCTGACATCTGCCTGATAGATCCGATCACCCTTGTTTCGCTGCTTGAGCGTCAACCACTTGCCCGCCGGGCACTGATAACGATCATGTTCGGCTTCGTAGGTAAAATCTTTGCGCTCAAAGAGTTCCTCCCCGCCTGGGTTGACCGAGCGATTGGGTGGTACATAGACCGTAATTGCAACCTTCTCGCAGGCCTGAAACTGCTGGCCGTTGGAGTAGCCGGCATCGGCCGTCACGCTCAGAGCATCTTGTTCCAGATGCTCTTTGGCGGTCTTGGCCATTGGCTCCAGTTGTTTTCGGTCGTCGCCGTCCTGAGTTACTTCATGGTGCAGAATCAGGCAATGTGCAGCGTCCACGGCGGTTTGTACGTTGTAGGCCACCCGTGGCCCTTTGGGCGTGCGCATCATTCGGGCATCGCTTTCGTGGGTGTTGAACTGCTCCAGGCCCATCGAGTTCATCAGCGCCTGGCAGCTCTGATTGTCCTGCTGCCGAACTTCAAGCTGCGCCAGCGCAGTTTTGATCGCGCCGCGATCAATCACTTCTCCCGTCTCGGCCCTGTCAGCCTCATCCAACTCAGCCAGGTACTGAGCGATACGCTTATCCAGCTTCTCTTCCTGACGTTTGAGCTGCTTCAAATTCATATGACGCCGCGAGGACGCCACCGCCTGAAACTTGCTGCCGTCGATGGCCACCAACTCACCGGCGATCAGACCGGCTGTGCGGCAAAACCGGACGAAGGCACGGCATGTCGCCACAAAGGCAAGTTTGTTGTTTTTGCGAAAGTCAGCGATGGTCTTGAAGTCGGGCTTAAGTCGGTTGATCAACCACATCACTTCGATGTTGCGCTGACACTCGGCCTCGAGACGCCGCGATGAGCGAATCCGCTGGAAATAGCCGTAGAGGTAGAGCTTTAGCTGATCGGCGGGATCATAAGAGGGGCGACCGGTACTTTTGGGAAGGGCTTTATCGAAGCCCAGTTGCACCATATCCAGTTTGGCGACATACAGGTCGATGACGCGAACGAGGTGATCCTCGGGGATCAGCTCCTCCAGCGAGACCGGGAACAGACTGGTCTGGCTGCGGGACTCTCCTTGGATGTAAGCCATAACGAAAAATGCTCCGTATCTTTCGATACGGAGCATTTTCTTTGAGCACCGCGCAGATTGCTAGGTTTTCACACAGTCTG
>NZ_JBSVWF010000133.1:0-1517 GCF_054071635.1 Pseudomonas sp. SDO52101_S400
AATAAATCTGAGAATCATCTGGCCGGCCTCCCCACCTCACGGAGGTGGCGCAAAATTCAAGGTGCGAACTTAGTCTTTTGCGTAGGAGGCCGTGATGAAATTCTGTGGCATAGACCTGCATTCGAACAACAGTGTTGTGGTGGTTACCGACGAAACGGATCGGGTACTGGTCAGTCGACGCTGTCCCAACGAGCTAACACCGATCCTTTTGCTGCTCGAGCCTCATCGTGCTGAATTGATCGGCGTCGTAGTTGAGTCGACGTACAACTGGTATTGGTTGGTCGATGGCCTTAAGGCGGCGGGTTTCGAGGTGAAGCTGGCCCATCCCGTGGCGATGAAGCGTTACGACGGTTTAAAGCATTCCGATGACAAGGATGACGCGGCTTTCCTGGCGCACTTGCTGCGACTCGGGATTTTACCGACCGGATATATCCATCCGCCGCAAGAACGTGCGCTGCGAGATTTGGCGCGTAAACGTATTCAACTGGTACGCAGTCGGACTCAGCACATTCTGTCCGTCGAGAACATCATGGCGCGCCAGTTTGGCCGGCGGTTGAGCTGCAATGAAGTCAAAGGGCTGTCAGCCACGTCCGTCGACAGGCTGGGCCTGCCGACGGATGTGGCTCTGGCGATGAAAGCGAATGTCGCCATTGTCCAGGCGTTGCAGACCCAGATTGATTTTCTTGAAGAGCGATTACTGCACGAAGCCCGTCTGCGCCCGGAGTTTTCCTTGCTGAAAACGATGCCCGGGATTGGCGAGGTGCTGGCCACGATCATCATGCTGGAAACCGGAAATATCGAGCGCTTTGCCGACGCAGGCCACTTCGCCTCTTACGCTCGCTGCGTAAAAAGTGCGCATTACTCCAACGGCAAAAAGAAAGGTGAAGGCAACGCCAGGAACGGCAACGCTTATTTGATCTGGGCCTATATCGAAGCGGCTAATTTCGCCCGGCGCTTCAGCGAAGATGCCAAACGCTTTTTCGAGAAGAAGAAAGCCAAGACCAACGCCGTGGTCGCTACCAAGGCGCTGGCACACAAGCTGGCGCGAGCGAGTTATCACATCCTGAAGGAGAAACAGCCTTTTGATGCCAGACGCTGTTTCGCCTGAGGGGCGAATCAGGTGATGGTCGGCCAACCAAAAAGGGACTGGGCCCGAACCACTAAATCTGAGTGGCGACCGACCATCACCGCCTGAGTGAGTTGTAACCGGGTCGTCTGCCAGGTGAGCCAGCTGGGACTGGACGTGTGTTTTGCACGAGCCACCGTTCTGTGACACGTTTTGGACGCATTGGCGGCACCAACGTTTCTCTGGGGCAGTTAACTGCCAGGGCGGTGCTGGTCGTATCGCTACCGCTTGATCCAAATGGGTGTCTGGCACGACTTGGTCGTAGCCAGTGAAGAGAAAACGGGTTCGACGGGTTCAACCGATCAGGTTGAGTGGAAGAGCAAACCCTGCAGTTGAAAACTGCAGGGCGCGGTGGCTTTTAACCTTGACTTGAGACCGGCTAATGGGTGTC
>NZ_JBSVWF010000134.1:0-1496 GCF_054071635.1 Pseudomonas sp. SDO52101_S400
ACCGCTATCGATATGAACTTGCTTTGCCACTTGTAATCCGTTCCGACTGTGACTTCATCTTTGACCGCGCCCCCAACAAGAATTTGCAACACCAGCCCCTTCAAAGCAGAACCCGACAGCATGACTTTATTGTCGGAAACAGTCCCGCCACTCACCAACTCCTTGTTGAACGAGTTCTTTATCGAAGTAATTACGGGCTTCTGAATAACCAATGCCCGGGCATTTTTTGAGGTTGCAGTAACAACGCCTCCCCGGACCTGCTCATAAAGCACCTTGACCCTGCTATCGGCAATGACCTTGGCGTTGGGAATCATCAAAGGTTGGGTAAAAGGAAGTCTTGTGACCGTAACCTCAGTCTCATGTTCGACCACGCTCCCGGTACTTGGCGTCGCTGTGTACTTCACCTTTACTTTGTCGTTGATTTTCCAGACCGGATCAAAAACATGCACCTCGACCGTCAGATCCCGAGCGCCAAGCTTATTCCAGTCGATGGTGTCCGGATCGTCGTGGGGATCGTTCGGATCTTCGGCAAGGTTGGGGGCGGCCAAACGGGTTCCCTTCAGGTCAATCACCACACGGATCGGTTTCGACCAGGGCGAGGTCGGGTCCGCCCCGTTGGTGAGTTCGTCCTCGACCGTAAAGTAAAAGACGGATTGCAGACTGTCGCCAGCGGCTTCGAAAAAGGCTTGATCGAGCCGTATCCCGATGGCGGTCGGCTCGTCGGTGGGCGTGGGGGGCGCCTCATCCGGATGGACCACATGAGTTATTACATGGCCGTTGCAGTGCAGCGAGATTTTGTCGAATGGCCGGCAATACGGGTACTGGCAGTAAGCCTGAACACCCTGCGCCGCGCGGTCGGCATCGACACCGTCCTCAATCACGTCTTGAGGCAGGATGAGATGAAGCCTGGAATGCCCTTCGTCCCCGTTGTTCTCGTCTTCAATACCTGGACGGATTTTGTTGTATTTGATGGTCACGGGTGGTTCGTAAGTTTCATCCGGACTGTCAAGACGCTGGACTGTGTAATTGAGCGTATTGAGCCGGTCTGCACGCAGCAGGTTGTGGGGAATATGCAGCGTCGTCGGCGACGTCGCGTTCTCGGTCTGTTCGCTGGTAATTTTCTCCACACCGTTCAAATTCAGGAACACCGTCATGTTGGGCTGCTGGCCCAGCAAGGCTGGAACAATGACCTTTGCCCCCCGAGGCTTCTCGTCATAAAAACGGATCGCAATACCATAATCCGCATCTGCCACGTCATCCTTGGCGTCGGGCAATTGCGGCGCGTAGAGATTGATTTCCTCGCCAACAAGTAACGTTTGATCATCCGGTTCGGTGGCCATGGGGACGCTCCTGATTTCACGAAGGGTGCCGGCATCTGTTGCTTGCACCGTCAATGCAGATCAGGCGCTATCCACAGGGGAGTTGCCTACTGTCAGATCTGACAGTGGCGATAAACGGTATTTATTTCCGCGACTGTTACGGGGCCTCTGCTGGAT
>NZ_JBSVWF010000135.1:0-1426 GCF_054071635.1 Pseudomonas sp. SDO52101_S400
TAATGCCAGTCAGTTAAGCTGACTGGCATTTTTATTTTTGATCGGATACTTCGGGGATTTCAGCCTGATAGCCCGCGGATAAACCCGCTCTTCCCGGCGATGCGGCAGTACATAGTGCGGGGCCGAGGCGTGCAATTCGGCGAGGTATTTGGGGATGTTCCCTGAGCGATCCGCAGAAACGCCATTGATAAACCCCAGGATCGCCCAAGTACACGCGGTGAAGCTCAGCTCGCACGGATGGATTCCCGGACAATGGCGGCTCATTTCCACCATCTGATAACGCAACAGGTTGTACCCCAGCAACACGCCCCACAACTCTTGCTCGATCATCTCGGGCGTCTTGCTACGCAACGTGTAGCTGCTGTTGAGCAGTGTCTGTTTCATCTCCCTGAACCCTAATTCGATCTCCCAGCGATGGCTGTACAGGTCAACGATTTCATCGGATGGGAAACGCAGCGGATCGACCATCGATGTCAAAATCTGACAGACCTTGCCCTTGACCGTTTTGCTTAGGAGTCTTGCAGTCAGGCGCTCTGGCAAGCCTGGCCACTGCTTGCGGGCCTGCGGCGAAGTGCTGAGCGAAACCACCGCATCCTGACGCCCCAAGCGCTGAATCACTTCGTACTGCGCACCTTTACGCAGCGGCATCAGCCAATGCCGCTCAGCGCCGGCCTGCTGCCATTGGTGCAGCAACCCCAAGGAGTAGAAGCCGCGATCAAACAGCGTCAGCGAGTGATCTGGCGTGGTGTCGATCAGTTGCTCTGCCAGTTTCATTTCGTTACTGCGATAGCCATCAAAAGCACTGCCAATCAGCAAATGGCTGGTCAATTCCATTTGGCAAACCATGCGCACCTGAGGAAAACCGGTATCGCCATGCTGGTTGCTGGCGGAGTCGTAACGCGCACGGTTTTCGGGTGTATCGGGCGTTCGCCAGACGACACCGTCGACCCCCAATAAACGCAATCCGGCCCAGGTCGGATGGCTGGCCGTTTCATGCCAGCTTTTCTGCGTCAGATCGAAGACTTGTCGTACGGCCTCGCTACCCAACCGCTGACGGGCCTGGACTACGGCGCTGGGTGCGACCAGTGGGCGTTGTCCGGGCAGCATAATGTTCATGCGACTGACCACATCCCACGCCGACATGCGCCGGAAAAACGCCATGGAGATGACGCACCAGAGCATCATTTCCAAGGGCAGACGCCGCTTGCGAAGGGTGGCTACGCCGGCCTGCTCCAAGGCTTGCTCGACCAGGGAGGGATCAAGCAACGAGTCCAGTCCCTCAATGGAATTGGGAGTCGAGACGAAGTTGTGGGTCAGTTCCAGTGCCCGAGCCAAACGCATAAAAAAATCCGATGCCTATTCAGGCATCGGATTTTGATTTCTTGCGGCCAAAGGTCAAGCGAGAAGGCTTAACTGATCGGCATTA
>NZ_JBSVWF010000136.1:0-1279 GCF_054071635.1 Pseudomonas sp. SDO52101_S400
CGGAGACATGGTGGACACATGTTCGGAGACATGGTGGACGGTTTTCAAATCCGTTTACCTGATACAACGGTCTGTTGAATCAAGTCAATTCGGGCAATGCGATGTCTACTCCAGTAGACATCGTAGATGCCATCCTCTGTGGTTCCCCTGATCGCTATCCGCTCTCCGATGAAGGCCTTTCCAATCGGGAATTGGCTGCTTCTCCAGTACATCTCGCCGTTGCCCTGAACCTTTCTGACCAGATCTCCTTCCGCGTACTCCAGGACAGGCAGGGTCTCTTGGTATTCAAGCGGGCTACTGCTGTAGCGGCTCGCTGGAACCCCCATTCCCAAGGCTTGATGCGGACGCTTCTGATTGTAAGTTTCTCGCCAGGTATCGAAGGCCTTTTGCGCTCCGATGAGGTCGATGAAGCACTGATTCTGTAGAACCTCGGCCTTCAAGCTGCGATGGAATCGCTCAATCTTGCCTTGGGTTTGTGGATGGTAGGGCCGGGAGTGACTGACCCGGATGCCCTGTCTCATCAGCCAGACTTCCAGCGCGGTATAGACCCCGGTCTGGTCACCCCATGGCGAACCGTTATCCATGGTCATACGCTGCGGCAGACCGTATCGGCGAAACACTCCAACAAGCTGTTCTTCCACGGTTTTGCGTTGTTGATTGGCGCAAGCGGCGATGCACAACGAGAAGCGGGAGTGGTCATCCAATATCGTCAAGGGATGGCAGCGGCCATGACGCATACCGACGTGGCCCTTGAAGTCCATCTGCCATAAATCATTGGGCGCTTCATGCTCGAAACGGATGAACGGTTTGATGTCCGCCGCTTGTGAGTCGACTTGCGCGTGGCGCTTCAAAACCGCGTGCACAGTGCTGACGGCGGGCATCTCGTGCCCATCGTCTTCCAAGATGCGCTTGAGTTTGCGAGCGCCCCACGCTGTGTGCTCCACACCCAACGTCAGAATCTGCTTCTCGACCGCATCAGGGCAGCGATTGGGCGAAGATTTCGGGCGCCGAGACCGGTCAAGTAACCCCTCAGGACCGAAAGTTTCGTACCGATCGAGCCACTTGTAAGCGGTGCTTGGACTGATATGAAAGCGTCGGCAGAGTTGCCGAATATTGGCCCCATCTTGCCGGGCCAATAAAACGAATTCGGAACGAAGCTGCATGGTTGACACCTCTTCCCAAGACACAGGCCATCTCCTTCGCGATGAGCAATGTGTCTATTTAAAAGTGTCCACCATGTCCCCGAACACCTGTCCACCATGTCCCCGGTACATACACC
>NZ_JBSVWF010000137.1:0-1235 GCF_054071635.1 Pseudomonas sp. SDO52101_S400
CGTCTGACGGTGCATCGGGATCTTTCCGACCGGATTCAGCGGCTGGATAACGGGGCCGGGCGGTCCTTGTTGCTGCGCTACGAGCGCGCGCATCTGGTGGCGGTCGATTATCAGGTTTTTCGGGAGTCTGCCTGGCGCACCGAGCAGACGCTGGCCAGTTACCGCTTTGATGCTCGCCATCGATTGATCGAGGCGTCTAACGCCGTCGGCGAAAGCGAGCGTTACGACTACGACGAGCAGCACGTCATCCTGCAGCGGCAACTGAGCGGTGGCGCGAGTTTCTTCTGGGCGTGGGAGCGTGCCGGCAAGGCGGCGCGTTGCGTGCGGCACTGGGCGTCGTTTTCGCAGATGGATACGCGTTACGTCTGGGATGACGCCGGCAGTGTCACCGTGCATTACGTCGATGGCCGGGAAGAGGTTTACGTCCACGACGACACTGCGCGGCTGGTGCGTCAGGTGGCCGCCGACGGTGGCGAGCAGCTCAAGACCTACGACGCGCAGGGCCGGCTGGTTGCCGAGCAGGATGCGTTGGGGGCGCTCACCGAATACCGCTACGACGAGATCGGACGGCTGATCGCGCTGATTCCGCCGGACGATGCGCCGACGTCCTACGAGTACCGCAACGGCTTCCTGCACAGCCGTTCACGCGGTGACGCCATCTGGACCTACCGGCGCAATGCCCAGGGCGACGTCACCGAAGCGGTCGATCCCGATGGACATGTCACCCATTACCACTACGACCCGCAGGGGCGGTTGCTGTCGATCCGTTATCCGGACAGTGGTCGCCATGTGTTCGTGTGGAACGACCTTGGGCAACTGGTCGAGGAAAGTCTGCCGGACGGTGGCGTGCGCCGGTTTTCCTACGACGCGTTGGGGCGGCGGACGACGGTTCAGGACGAACACGACGCGGTCACCCGTCATGTATGGGACGCCGTTGGCCGGCTGATCCAGACCACCTCGCCAAATGGCGCCACCCGCGCCTGGTCCTACAGCGCCTACGGCCAGATCACCGCCGAACGCGATGAACTGGGGCGCATCACCCGTTACGAATATGACGACGACCTGCACCTGGTCAGCCGGCGGATCAACCCCGACGGCACCCGTCTGCAGTACCGCTACGACCATGCGCAGCTGTTGCTGACGGAGATCGAGAACGAGTCCGGCGAAAAGTACCGGCTGGACTACACGCCCACCGGACTGATCCGACAGGAAACCGGTTTTGATGGGCGGCGCAC
>NZ_JBSVWF010000138.1:0-1169 GCF_054071635.1 Pseudomonas sp. SDO52101_S400
GCAAGCCCGCTTGTGTCTGGGTAAGGGAATAGACTCTGGGGTGAGAGGGGTGAATGGCAAGCTGTGAGTCCGCGGTGCTTGAAGCACGAGTGGGAGCAAAGCTGCCATTCACCTTTCTACTCTGGCCCATAAGCCCGAACAGTTGGACGAGCGCCACTCGAATCACAAGCGTGGGCAAAGCCAGAGCACTCTCACCTTTGAGTGTAAGAGGGTTTTGCCATGATTTCCTGGGTCGGTATCGATATCTCCAAATCCAACCTCGTTGTTTGGATTCAGCCTCAGAAAGTGGGGTTCGAGATTACAAATACGCTTGAAGGCTTTGTTGAGCTGACCTCGCGTTTAAGCCACTACACGGTTGGCCGAGTATTGTTGGAGGCCACGGGAGGATACGAGCGAAAGGTCGTAGCGGCCTTGCAAGAGGCGGGCTTCAATGTGCTCAGGATCAACCCTCGCCGGGCCAGAGCCTTTGCCGTAGCAATGGGCAAGAATGCCAAGACCGATCCCATCGACGCCGCTGTTCTTGCCGATTTTGCCGAGGCCTTGCATGCGTCCCGCGAAAAGCCAATTTCGCCAGGCCGTGAAGCATTGCGTGAACTCATTCAGTTGCGCGAGCATTTCGTCCAACAGCGAGACGACAACAAACGCCGCCTGCAGCAGGCCCAGTTGCCAGCGGTTATCGAGGCGATCAAAGACCATATTCGCTATCTGCAACTCCAGATCAAGCAGTTCGGTAAAGCCATTAACCAAAGCATGCGAGAGCTGGATGCGGAAAAAGCTGACCGGCTCACATCAGTTAAAGGCATCGGCACTGTGGCTACCGCCAGCTTGCTGGTTTACCTGCCTGAACTCGGCGAGCTTGATCGCAGAGAAATCGCGGCTCTGGCGGGAATCGCTCCCTACAATGACGACAGTGGCAATCACAGCGGCAAGCGCCAGATTTACGGAGGAAGATCGCGCGTCAGACGTGCGCTTTACATGTCGTGCTGGGTCGTGATCCGTTATCACGCTGACTTCAAGGCCCGCTATGAGGCGCTGCGAGAAAGAGGCAAGAGCGCGAAAGTCGCGCTCATCGCCTGCATGCGGATACTACTGATCAGACTAAATGCCATGCTGCGTGACGGTACCGAATGGCGGTGACGAATGGCAGGGTTAAGACAGTTGCTCCCACA
>NZ_JBSVWF010000139.1:0-1062 GCF_054071635.1 Pseudomonas sp. SDO52101_S400
GTCCAGGCGGAAGTAGATCGGCGCTTCGCGCTCGGTCAGCGCGGCCGGTCGTTCCAGGGAATGGGCGAAGGTCACGCTGGCCGCAACATGCTGGCCGCGAGCGAACAGCTCCAGCGAGTTGCTCGACATGCGCCCGTGCTGTTCGCCGTTGTAGCGATCATTGCGAATGACGCCCTGGTCGTAGCCCAGGCTGGTGCCGTATTCAGCAAATACCGGGCGCAGCCATTCGGCAGTCACCGGGCGTGCCCAGCGCAGGTCGTTACGCCAGTAGCCGCCGCTGTCGCCGGACAGCGATTGATCCTTGTAGCCACGGATCGACGAGAGACCGCCAAGGCTGGTGCGCTGCGGACTGAACAGCACGTCTTCACTGCGCTGGCCGGTCATCAGGCTGCTGAAAGTCAACGACTCGCCCCACAGTTTGAACGGCTGCAGATAACTCAGGGTCGCGGTGTATTTGCGATAGCGTGCATCAGGCTCGCCAGGGCCTGGATCGTGACTGCCCTGGGCATCGAATGCACCGATGCCTTCCTGCATGCCGGCATCGAAGTTGACGAAGGCACTGCCGATCCGCCGTCCATGGTTGAAGCCGAACTGCGCTTCGCTGATGCGGTTGCTGCTCAGGCGCAGCTTGCTGTCTTCGATGAAGTTATTGGTGCGCAGGTACGACACACCGGTGCTGAGGGAGGTCTTGCTGACGGCGTCGCGGTGGATCACACGCTCGGCGCGAAACTGGTGGTTTTCGCTGTCGCCGGTCTGCTTGAAGTTGTAGCCGTTGGCGGCGATCTGCGAGCGGTACTCGCTCTGGCTGTAGGTGTAACTGAAGTTCCACCAGCCCCACGGCAGGTTGTAGTTGAGCATCGCGTTGTTGGAGGTGTGTTGGTGGTCGGTCATCGCATCGTGACCGCCGCGCAACGACAACTGATCGGCCAGGCCCAGCGGGCTGTCCCAATCAAACGTGGTGCCCCACTGCTGCTCGCCGGTGCTGCGCTGGCCGTCGTTGCTGCGCGACAACCCGACACGCCAGGGCTTTTGCGCAGTGTTGTTGACCAGCACCTCGCTGCC
>NZ_JBSVWF010000140.1:0-1023 GCF_054071635.1 Pseudomonas sp. SDO52101_S400
CAAATCTATGGCTGACACGCCCTCATCGCGGGCAAGCCCAATCCAACAGGGGATGTGCTGCGTTGCAAAAATCCCGGGCAAAAAAAAGCCCGATCTCGCTAAAGCGTTCAATCGGGCTACAGCACTCAGGAGCAACAAGTGCAAAGGGAGGTTCGATGCGCGTAGAGCCTTGAAGGGGTTGCGCCAGGTCACTAGAACAATCGGCGATTATCTGGCGATTAACATATCAAGCGACCTGGGACAGTTTGGCGTTGGCCTGGTTGAGGCCCTTCTCCTGGAAGTCGCCGCCCAGGTTCATGCCTTCGGCGTGGATGAAGGTCACGTCGTGGATACCGATAAAACCCATCACCTGACGCAGGTACGGTTCCTGATGATCCGCCGGGCCGCCGGCGTAGATGCCGCCACGAGCGGTCAGCACGTAGGCACGCTTGCCGCTGAGCAGTCCTTGCGGGCCGGTTTCGGTGTACTTGAAGGTGACGCCGGCACGCAGCACGTGGTCGAGCCAGGCTTTCAGGGTGCTTGGAATCGCGAAGTTGTACATCGGCGCGGCCATCACCAGCACGTCGGCGGCCAGCAATTCATCGGTCAATTCGTTGGAACGATCCAGCGAGGATTGCTCGCTGTCGTTACGCTGTTCGGCGGATTTCATCCAGCCGCCCAGCAGGTTGATGTCCAGGTGTGGCACCGGGTTCACGGCGAGGTCACGTACGGTGATCTGATCGGCCGGGTGTGCAGCTTTCCACTGACTGATGAAGGTCTGAGTCAGTTGACGGGATACCGAGTCTTGCTGGCGGGCGCTGCTTTCGATGATCAGAACGCGGGACATGTTGTGTAGCCTCCATCCGAGAATGTTGTAAGTCGATGGAGTGAAGGTTAAACAGAGTCGTATCGATGAAAAAGCGCAAATATTTGCTGCAAAGCATCGAAATATTCGTTTAGATGCGCCTAAGCCCTTGTGGGAGCGAGCCTGCTCGCGAAAGCGGTGTGTCAGGTGGCATAAATGTCATCTGATGCGGCCCCTTC
>NZ_JBSVWF010000141.1:0-938 GCF_054071635.1 Pseudomonas sp. SDO52101_S400
TTGCGGCTGTTTGCCTTCGTGGAAGATTTCGGTGAGCAGCCACAGGTCGTTCCACGTCGGGTTGGCGTGGTCGGTCAGGGCCAGAAAATGCCCGGTGACGAGGATTGGCTGGTCGCTGTTACCCTCGGCCAGGCGATAGTCGCTGCGGTGGCGTTCGAGGTTGCGGTTGGCCAGGTGCTTGCCGCGCTCGCGGTCCACGAAACGGCCCGGATAATCGTAGTCTTCCAGGTCCGGCTGGGCGCTGCTCTTGGCGTCGCTTTCCAGCTCGATCTTCGGTTTGACGAAGTCGTAATCGCGCCGCGTGGTGCGGCTGGTGCGGGTGGCCAGGCGCAGGCCGAAACGCTTGACCACCGGTTTGTCCGCCACCAGCCCGGAGTCCTGCTGATAGGCCACGGGCGCGAGTTTCGGGAACACCGTCTGGTCATCGCCGAAGGTCAGTTTGTGGCCGCTGGACGTGTGCTGGAAGTGGTAGTGAATCCCCTCCTCTTCGCACAGGCGCTGGACGAAATGCAGGTCACTTTCATCGTACTGCGTGCAGTAAATGCGCTCGGGATAGATCGCGCTCAACTGGAAGTGGTAATCGCTGGCAAGGATGCCGTGCTCTTCCAGCACCTGACTGATGATTTGCTGCACGGTCATCTGCTGGAAGATGCGCTGGTTGAAACGGTGCGCGAGGTACGAAAGCTGCGGGCGCAGGGAAATCCTGTAGCGGGTCAGGCGCTTGCCCGCCTCGCCCTGGGCGATGCTGTAGATCAGCCCGTGAATCCCGGTGCCGCTCGGCGACAGTTGAAGAAACGCCAGTTTGTGCAGCAGGCTTTCGAGGTTGATCGAGGCCTTTTCGCTGACCAGTTCCAGCTCGAATTCGAAGGGGGTGTTGAGGGCTTCCCGACCGGTGAACGACAGCACCTGGAAATCGCTGTCCGCGCCATCGATGGTCA
>NZ_JBSVWF010000142.1:0-919 GCF_054071635.1 Pseudomonas sp. SDO52101_S400
ATTTGATCGTGGCCTGAACGGTGCCGGCGTCCTTGTAGACGTCATCGGCTGGCGCAGGAACAGTCACGGTGCCGGTGGTTTTGCCGGCGTCGATGGTGATTACAGCACCGTTCGACAAGGTCACGGTGACTGGTGAGCCAGCGGCGTTGGTCAGGGTTGCGGTGTAGACGATTGAACCACCTTCGGCCACGGTGCCGGTCGCACTGAGCGACAGGTTGGTGGTGTCGATGGTGTCGGTCACGGTGGTGCTGACCGGGGTTTTGTCGGCGACAAGATTTTCGTAGTTGCCGCCGGAAACGTTGGTGATGGCATTGGTCAACGGTGCGTGGCCGGTCAGCACATCGTTTGGCGCGGTGGTGGTCACAGTGCCGGTGGTTTTACCCACTTCGATGGTGATGGTCTGGCCATTGGACAGGGTCACGGTCACTGGCGAGCCGGTAACCGGTGCACCCACGGTCGCGGTGTAAGTGACGGTGCCACCTTCGGCTGCGGTTTCGGTCGCGGTCAGTTTGACAGTGGTGGTGTCGATGGTGTCGGTGACACTGGTCACGGCTGGCGTAGTGCTGGTCACCAGGTTTTCGAAGTTGCCGCCGGTGGCGGATTTGATCGTGGCCTGAACGGTGCCGGCGTCCTTGTAGACGTCATCGGCTGGCGCTGGAACGGTCACGGTGCCAGTGGTTTTACCGGCTTCGATGGTGATGACGGCGCCGTTGCTCAAGGTCACGGTCACTGGAGTGCCCGCAGCGTTGGTCAGGGTCGCGGTGTAGACGATCGATCCACCCTCGGCGACCGAGTTGGTAGCGCTCAAGGACAGGTTGGTGGTGTCGACAGTATCGGTCACGGTGGTGCTGACCGGGGTTTTGTCGGCTACCAGATTTTCGTAGTTGCCACCGGTTACGCCGGTAATCGCGTTGGTCAG
>NZ_JBSVWF010000143.1:0-917 GCF_054071635.1 Pseudomonas sp. SDO52101_S400
CGCCCGAACGAATCGAAACACCACAAGGACCTGCCGGAAACCGCCGAACGTCTGGCCACGGCCAGCGAGCAACAGGACGGTTTCGCCACGCAGGCCAAAGAGCTGCAAGCCCAGGAAGCAGGCGATCAGGACGACGTGGCCAAGGCCTTGCACGCCCAGCATCAAGGCGTGCTCGGCTCGGGTCCGGCGAACCTCACCGCCAACGAATTCCCCGAGTTCACCGAGCCGCATCTGGTACTCGCCAGTCCCGCCGGCATCGCCCTGACCACACCGCGCTCCAGCCACATCGCCACCGGCGAACACCTGGCGCTGAGCAGCACCGGCCACACCAGTTTTTCCATCGGCAAACGCCTGCTCGCGAGTGCCAGCCGTGGCATGCGCCTGTTCGTGCAGAGCATGGGCTGGCGGCTGGTGGCGGCCTCCGGCGACATCGACGTCAAGGCGCTCAAGGACAGCATCAACCTGCTGGCCAAACTCAACATCACCGCCAACGCCGACCGCATCACCATCACCGCCAAGACCGAACTGGTGATCCAGGGCGGCGGCAGCGCCACGACCTACAACGCCGGCGGCATCACCCACGCCACCAGCGGCCCGTACACCGCGCATGCGGCGAACTTCGCCTACACCGGAGCGAAGTCCCTGGCGGGCGTGTTCCCCGAGCCGCCGAAACCGGGCAAGGGCAACCTCGAATTGTTCAACCAGTACGCCGGGCGTCAGGGCATCAAGGAAGGCGATTACGAAGTTATCGATGCCTTGGGCAAAAGCATCAAGGGCAAGCTCGACGCGAAGGGCTTCGCCAGCGTCGCCGGCGCCGCCCCAGGCCCGGCGCGCGTGCTGTTCGGCAAGGATCCGGCGGACACCTGGAGCGAAGGAAGTTACATCGGCAAGCCGGAATGGCCGTTGAATCCGCCGGG
>NZ_JBSVWF010000144.1:0-752 GCF_054071635.1 Pseudomonas sp. SDO52101_S400
GACGATGTGCCGGAAAACTTCGCCCACGACCCGGCCGGCAACCTGCTGCTGCAGGACCGTCCAGGCCCGGCCCGCGTCCAGGGCAATCGCCTGCTGATGCAGGGCGACCGCCATTACGACTACGACGCCTTCGGCAACCTGATCCGCGAACGGCGCGGCCGCGCGCAGACACTCGTCACCGAATACCGCTACGACAGCCAGCACCGCCTGATCGGCCTGACCCGCCCCGACGGCAGCAGCGCCACCTACCAATACGACGCCTTCGGACGACGCATCCGCAAAACCGTCGACGGCCAGATCACCGAGTTCTTCTGGCAAGGCGAGCACCTGATCGCCGAAAGCAGCAAAGAACAGCACCGCAGCTTCATCTACGAACCCGGCACCTTCCGCCCGTTGGCCCTGCTCGACGGCAAAGGCCCGAAACGCGCCTGCCCGTTCTACTACCAGCTCGACCACCTCGGCACCCCGCAGGAACTGACCGACTACAGCGGCGACATCGTCTGGTCGGCCAAATACAGCGCCTACGGCAAGGTCACCTCGCTGGAACTGGCGACCGAGGATTATCTCAATCAGCCGCTGCGCTTTCAGGGGCAGTACTTCGATGAAGAAAGCGGGCTGCATTACAACCGGCATCGGTACTACGACCCGGAGGTGGGGCGGTATTTGACGCCGGATCCGGTGAAGTTGGCGGGAGGGTTGAACCAGTACCGGTACGTGCCGAATCCGACGGGGTGGGTGGATCCGTTGGGGTT
>NZ_JBSVWF010000145.1:0-744 GCF_054071635.1 Pseudomonas sp. SDO52101_S400
ACTACACGCCCACCGGACTGATCCGACAGGAAACCGGTTTTGATGGGCGGCGCACTGCGTATGTCTACGACCGCAACGGCCACCTGCTGGAGAAGACCGAGTACGGCGATGACGGCTCGACGCTGGTCACCGGCTACCAACGTGATGCTGCTGGGCGCCTGCTGCTCAAGACTCTGCCCGACGGGGTTGAGGTCAGCTACCGTTACGACCGCCTCGGTCGGCTGACCGGCGTCGATGACGGCCAAAATCACCCGCTGGCTTTTGAATACGACCTGCAGGATCGCCTGGTGCGCGAGCATCAGGGCTGGGGCACCTTGCGCTACACCTACGACGCCTGCGGCCAGCTCAGCCGAATGCGCCTGCCGGACAACAGCAAGCTCGATTACCACTACGCCAAGGGCGGCGCGCTGACGGCGATCGACCTCAACGGCGCCTTGCTGACCCGCCACGTCTACCAGAACGGTCGCGAGCAGCAGCGCCAGCAAGGCCTGTTGCTCAGCGAATATGCCTACGACGAACAGGGCCGCTTGCGTTCTCACGCTGTAGGCCATCAACGCAGTGCACTGTACCGCCGCGACTTTGCCTACAGCGCCAACGGCAATCTTGAGCACATCGCCGACACCCGCCACGGCCAGCGCAGCTACCAGTACGACGCCCTCGACCGGCTGATCCGCGTGCGCCACACCCGCGACGATGTGCCGGAAAACTTCGCCCACGACCCGGCCGGCAACCTGCTGCTGCAGG
>NZ_JBSVWF010000146.1:0-655 GCF_054071635.1 Pseudomonas sp. SDO52101_S400
TGGCGGCCAATATCGAGCGCCTGACTTATGTCGGCACCGGTTCGTTCACCGGCGTGGGCAATGACAGCGACAACATCATCACTGGCGGTGCGGGCAACGATATCTTCAAGGGAGGTGGCGGTGCCGACCAGTTCATCGGTGGCGCAGGCATGGACACCGTGTCCTATGACGACAGCACTGTAGGTGTCACGCTCAATCTGAAGACCGGGGTCAACAGCGGAATCGCTGCGGGTGACGTCTATGACAGCATCGAAGCGATCAGTGGCTCCAAATACAACGACACATTCATTGCCGATGGTCGCGTGTTTGCGTTCAACGGTGGTCTCGGTGGCTTCGATACGGTCGATTACTCGTCTTCGTCGGCGGCAGTCAACGTGGATATTCGCCCGGGTACCGGTCTGGCGGGTGTCGGTGGTGATGCGCAGGGCGACACTCTGACGGAGATCGACAAGGTCATCGGTTCGTCCTTCAACGACACCTTCACGGCCGCTGCCATCAGCTTCGCGACTTTTGAAGGCGGCGCCGGAGATGACATCTATTTCGTCAACGGCGGTGGAGTGACCATCATCGAACAGGCCGGCGGTGGCAACGATGAGGTACGGGTCAGCTGGAAGGATCACACCCTGGCGGCCAATATCGAGCGCCTGACTTATGT
>NZ_JBSVWF010000147.1:0-589 GCF_054071635.1 Pseudomonas sp. SDO52101_S400
GGAACGACCTGTGGCTGCTCACCGAAATCTTCCACGAAGGCAAACAGCCGCAAGTGCTGGAAGAGTCGGTGACCAGCGACACCACCGACAACAAAGACGATTTCCACCAGGGCTATCGCAACCGTTTCAGCGCGATCCCGTGGGACGTGCCGTACCGTCCGCCGCTGGATCACCCGAAACCCAAGGTTCTCGGTTCGCAAAGCGCCGTGGTCACCGGCCCGGAAGGCGAAGAAATCTTCTGCGACCAGTACGGCCGGGTGAAGGTGCAGTTCTTCTGGGACCGCGAAGGCCAGCACGATGACAAGACCACCTGCTGGATGCGCGTGGCCTCCAGTTGGGCGGCTGAAACCTTTGGCTCGATCAACATTCCGCGGGTCGGCATGGAAGTGCTGATCACCTTCCTTGAAGGCGACCCCGACCAGCCGCTGATCACCGGTTGCCTGTACCACGGTGCCAACCTGCCGCCGTACAAACTGCCGGACTTCAAGACCCTGGCCACGGTCAAGAGCAAGGAATACAAGGGCAGCCGCGCCAACGAACTGCGCATCGACGACACCACCAGCGAAATCAGCATCGCGCTGCGCAGTGA
>NZ_JBSVWF010000148.1:0-574 GCF_054071635.1 Pseudomonas sp. SDO52101_S400
CCAAGTATTATGTTGCCGAGGAAGTGAGAATGGCTGCTTACGATTTATATGGTGTTAAAGACTTGAGTATTTCTGCAGCCAGTTTGAGTGTCGAGGAAAGTTTGAAACTCTCCTTTGATAGGCGAGAGAGTTCGTATCATGGTGGTGAGTATTATTTTTCTGGCAATAAGGAGTCAGAGCACTTTACGCTGAAAAATAATGTGGATCCTTTTGACGGGGAAGCTGTGGAGCACGAATTTCCCGAATATCCAATTTTGTTATATGTGGATATGACCGACCGCGCAGAAGAGGTTAAAGGAAAACTGGGGATGGAGTTTCACCTCCTTAGGCATGAGCTGCTTGATTAGCGTCGAGTCCATCGAGTTCCTGTCACCGCTCGGTAATCGCTGCGGCCGACCACAGGCATTTGAAATTCCCGACGTTGCGCTCCAGAATCGCGACCCGATCCGGCCAAGGTTGCCGGACGGTCATGGTTAGAAGGGGTTTGGTGAAAAGGGGACGGACAGAATTATTTTATTTAATAAATCTGAGAATCATCTGGCCGGCCTCCCCACCTCACGGAGGTGGCGCAAAA
>NZ_JBSVWF010000149.1:0-561 GCF_054071635.1 Pseudomonas sp. SDO52101_S400
GGCACGGCATTGCCTACAAGGCCTGGCTCGACGTGGCGGAAGACGTGCGCGCCGGCGGCTGGTGACGCTGTTCGATGATTGGAACGGTGAGAGCGTGCCGTTCAATCTGCTGTGTCCGCATCGGGTGCAGGTGTCGGAACTGGTGAACGTGTTGCAGGCGTTTTTGCGCGAACGATGTCTGTCGTTAAGTTGATTATGTGGGGCATGTCCGCGAGGGAGCCTTTCGCCTCCCCCGCAATATTAAGTTCGAGTCAATAAGGGGTGAGGCACCAAGAAGTCCACATGGCTGTTGCATGCATAGTACTTCTGAGATTATTGAGAGGATCAATATACGCCCCCCAATCCCCGAAGGTCCCACACGTCCATACATTGGCATTACGCGGCGGGACTACATAAACTCGAAAAATATCATTAATGAATGCACGGTCGTAAGTATGCCTCCCTCCTAATGTGTGCATCCATTTCTCAGCGTTCAAAAACGTATATGGCTCATCACTGATCTGCAGTTCATGCACGTTGGTGACTGCCACCAGATAAGTCACGGTTGTACCTTCCTGATCC
>NZ_JBSVWF010000150.1:0-541 GCF_054071635.1 Pseudomonas sp. SDO52101_S400
GTGACAACGGCGATGCCGCCCACGGTTAGCGAAGTCACGCCGTCCAGCGCCGTGATGGTGAACGTGCCGCTCTGAGTCAGAGCCGTAGCATCCGGCGCGCTGCCGGTGCTGAGGTTTTTCTCGAAAACCGTGAGCTCGCCACCGTTCACGTCGAGACCGCTGATGGTCACTGGATCGTCGTTGTTGTGGATCTGCAGCACGAGGTTCGCGGTGCTGGTGTCGCCGTCCGAATCGGTGATGGTGTAGGTGAAGGTTTCCGTGCCGTTGCCACCGCCGTGCAGGTTTTTGAAGTCCGCATCATTGGTGTTGAGGGTGTAGGTGTACGTGCCATTCGCGTTCAGCACTAACGTGCCGTAAGTCCCGGTGAAAGTGCCGGCGGTGATCGGGCCGACATTTGGCCCGGTCGGTACGCGGTCGGCGCCCTGCACGTCGTTGGTCAGGACGTTACCGGTCAGGGTCAGGTTGGTTTCCGAAGCGGTGCCGGTATTGCTGTCATCGACGGCCTTTGGCAGGTCATCAACGATGTTCACATCCAGAGAAG
>NZ_JBSVWF010000151.1:0-490 GCF_054071635.1 Pseudomonas sp. SDO52101_S400
GGGGCTATAGCTCAGCTGGGAGAGCGCTTGCATGGCATGCAAGAGGTCGACGGTTCGATCCCGTCTAGCTCCACCAATTTACAGTTCAAGGTCTGGCCACACCGGCCTTGAATCGATCAGATCTCAGCACTGATCAGTTGTATAGAAGGTTTGTGTCCCCTTCGTCTAGTGGCCTAGGACACCGCCCTTTCACGGCGGTAACAGGGGTTCGAGTCCCCTAGGGGACGCCAGTTTTACAGAAGCGATGTTGCAAGATGTCGCTCCGCCGCGAGGCGAAAAATCCGGGGCTATAGCTCAGCTGGGAGAGCGCTTGCATGGCATGCAAGAGGTCGACGGTTCGATCCCGTCTAGCTCCACCAATTTACAGTTCAAGGTCTGGCCACACCGGCCTTGAATCGATCAGATCTCAGCACTGATCAGTTGTATAGAAGGTTTGTGTCCCCTTCGTCTAGTGGCCTAGGACACCGCCCTTTCACGGCGGTAACAGGGG
>NZ_JBSVWF010000152.1:0-486 GCF_054071635.1 Pseudomonas sp. SDO52101_S400
GCGTCGAGCAGATCCTCGCCGAGAACCGCACCGCCTACGGCATCAACACCGGT
Organism: Pseudomonas sp. SDO52101_S400; assembly: GCF_054071635.1. Classification (NCBI taxonomy): domain Bacteria; kingdom Pseudomonadati; phylum Pseudomonadota; class Gammaproteobacteria; order Pseudomonadales; family Pseudomonadaceae; genus Pseudomonas; species Pseudomonas sp. SDO52101_S400. Next base: position 54 of record NZ_JBSVWF010000152.1, read on the forward strand.
TTCGGCTTGCTGGCCTCGACCCGCATCGCCAGCGAAGACCTGGAAAACCTCCAGCGTTCGCTGGTGCTGTCCCACGCCGCCGGCGTCGGCCAGCCGATCAGCGATGAGCTGGTGCGTTTGATCATGGTGCTCAAGGTCAACAGCCTGAGCCGTGGTTTCTCCGGCATCCGCCGTGTGGTGATCGATGCACTGATCGCCCTGATCAACGCCGAGGTTTATCCGCACATTCCGCTGAAAGGTTCGGTCGGTGCATCCGGTGACCTGGCACCGCTGGCGCACATGTCGCTGGTACTGCTGGGCGAAGGCAAGGCGCGCTACAAGGGTGAGTGGATGGAAGCCACCGAGGCACTGAAAGTCGCCGGTCTGACCCCGCTGACGCTGGCGGCAAAAGAAGGCTTGGCGCTGCTCAACGGCACTCAGGTTTCTACTGCAT
>NZ_JBSVWF010000153.1:0-486 GCF_054071635.1 Pseudomonas sp. SDO52101_S400
CTTCGCTGCACCTCCTCTCGATGTATGCGGCTTCGCCGCACGGCGCTGCGCGCCTCCCCCCTGATGAACACCTCCGCTCGGCCTGCCGAAGGGGCAAAAAATCAAAAGCCAGAGCCAGAGCCAGAGCAAAAGCCAGATCAAGAGCCCCTCACCCTAACCCTCTCCCAGAGGGAGAGGGGACTGATCGAGGTGTTTGGGAGAGGTACGCCGACGTGCGATACCGTGTTGAACTCAAGCTTTGAAAAGCACACAAATCGGCCCCCTCTCCTCGGGGAGAGGGCTGGGGTGAGGGGTAAATCCAACACAAAACCAAAGCCGACCACGCAGTGCTCCTCACCACTCAAAACGATGAGCGTTAGCTCGAGTACCGCTTTTGATCGCAGGGCCCGTCGGCAGGCTGAGTGGAGGGATTGATCCGGGGGTGGGAGCGAAGCGACCGTTTGGCGAAGCCAAACACATCGAGAGGAGGTGCAGCGAAGCAAACCG
>NZ_JBSVWF010000154.1:0-464 GCF_054071635.1 Pseudomonas sp. SDO52101_S400
AGCGCTGACCTGCACCAACGGTTGTCCAGTGTCGATGGTCACCGGCGAAGAGCTGTTGACCCTGACCGATGGCGTGCTCGATGGCTTGCTGCCGTTCGAGTTCAGTCGGTTGTACCGCACCAGTGCCGCCCAGATCGATGTCGGGCTGGGGTTTGGCTGGAGTCATTCGCTGGCGCATCGGCTGGAGGTCGAGGGCGACGGCGTGGTCTGGGTTGACCATGAGAACCGGCGCACGCGGTTTCCGTTGCCGAATGTCGAGCGGCCGGCGATTCACAACAGTTTGTCGCGGGCGGCGATCTTTCTCGGGGATGAACCGGAGGAGCTGATCGTTGCGCTGGCGGGTGAGGCGGCGCGGTTTTATCACTTTCGGGCTGGGCGTCTGACGCTCATCAGTGATGCCTACGGCAATCGTCTGACGGTGCATCGGGATCTTTCCGACCGGATTCAGCGGCTGGATAACGGGG
>NZ_JBSVWF010000155.1:0-450 GCF_054071635.1 Pseudomonas sp. SDO52101_S400
CGGCTACCAGATTTTCGTAGTTGCCACCGGTTACGCCGGTAATCGCGTTGGTCAGTGGCGCATGACCATTCAATACGTCGTTAGGCGCGGTGGTGGTGACGGTGCCGGTGGTCTTGCCGATTTCGATGGTGATCGACTGACCGTTCGACAGGGTCACGGTCACTGGTGAGCCAGTTACAGGCGCACCCACGGTCGCGGTGTAAGTGACCGTGCCGCCTTCAGTCGCCGACTCGGTCGCGGTGAGTTTCACCGTAGTGGTGTCGATGGTATCGGTGACCTGGGTCACGGCCGGAACAGTGCTCGGCACCAGATTTTCGAAGTTGCCACCGGTGGCGGTCGAAATGGTTGCTTCGACTTTGCCCGCATCCTTGTAGACGTCATCGGCTGGCGCTGCGACGGTCACGGTGCCGGTGGTTTTACCGGCCTCGATGGTGATCACAGCACCGTTCG
>NZ_JBSVWF010000156.1:0-399 GCF_054071635.1 Pseudomonas sp. SDO52101_S400
GGAGGGGATTGAGGTAATGGTCGAGGGCGCGCTCGGCGGCTTCGTGGAATTTCTTGGAATCGAGGGTTTCGTAGGGCGAGGTGGTGTCGGTTTCGGGTGGGTTGGGTGTTGGTTTGATCATGGCGAATCTCCGTGATTGGATTTAGCCGCCACGACTCATCGCTAAACAAGTAAAGGTGGCGGCTGTACGCAGGTTAGCGATCCGGGTCACAGAAACCCCGGGTAGACCCGAAGGTCTCCCACGCACAGCCACCATTACGCCAAGTACAGAGAAGAGACTGCAATTGAGATTGGGCATTGTGGCGTCTGTAGGGAGTCGGATCGCTAAACCCGATCGCTGCTTTTCAGCGACCGCCAAACAATAGAACCCGCCCCCAAGGCGCACAAGCCGGCGGATTC
>NZ_JBSVWF010000157.1:0-395 GCF_054071635.1 Pseudomonas sp. SDO52101_S400
CCGAATGCGCCTGCCGGACAACAGCAAGCTCGATTACCACTACGCCAAGGGCGGCACGCTGACGGCGATCGACCTCAACGGCGCCTTGCTCACCCGTCACGTCTACCAGAACGGCCGCGAGCAACAGCGTCAGCAAGGCCTGTTGCTCAGCGAATATGCCTACGACGAACAGGGCCGGTTACGCGCCCACGCTGTCGGCCATCAACGCGGTGCACTGTATCGCCGCGATTTTGCCTACAGCGCCAACGGCAATCTTGAGCACATCGCTGACACCCGACACGGCCAGCGCAGCTACCAGTACGACGCCCTCGACCGGCTGATCCGCGTGCGTCACACCCGTGACGATGTGCCGGAAAACTTCGCCCACGACCCGGCCGGCAACCTGCTGCTGCAGG
>NZ_JBSVWF010000158.1:0-355 GCF_054071635.1 Pseudomonas sp. SDO52101_S400
TTGTCGGCTACCAGATTTTCGTAGTTGCCACCGGTTACGCCGGTAATCGCGTTGGTCAGCGGTGCGTGACCATTCAGCACGTCGTTAGGCGCAGTGGTGGTGACGGTGCCGGTAGTCTTGCCGACTTCGATGGTGATCGACTGACCGTTCGACAGGGTCACAGTCACTGGCGAACCGGTGACAGGTGCACCCACGGTGGCGGTGTAAGTGACGGTGCCGCCTTCAGCTGCCGACTCGGTCGCGGTCAGTTTGACCGTGGTGGTGTCGATAGTGTCGGTGACGCTGGTCACCGCTGGCGTGGTGCTGGTCACCAGGTTTTCGAAGTTGCCGCCGGTGGCGGATTTGATCGTGGCCT
>NZ_JBSVWF010000159.1:0-318 GCF_054071635.1 Pseudomonas sp. SDO52101_S400
ACTACACGCCCACCGGACTGATCCGACAGGAAACCGGTTTTGATGGGCGGCGCACCGCGTATGCCTATGACCGCAACGGCCACCTGCTGGAGAAGACCGAGTACGGCGATGACGGCTCGACCTTGGTCACCACTTATGAACGCGACAGTGCCGGGCGTTTGCTGCTCAAGACCCTGCCCGATGGCAGCACGGTTGAATACCGCTACGACCGCCTCGGTCGGCTGACCGGCGTCGATGATGGCCAAAATCACCCGCTGGCCTTCGAATACGACCTGCAGGATCGCCTGGTGCGCGAGCATCAGGGCTGGGGCACCTTGC
>NZ_JBSVWF010000160.1:0-304 GCF_054071635.1 Pseudomonas sp. SDO52101_S400
TCCAGCCAAGTGCGCAAGAAGTTGCACAGTACTGCGCAACTTCTTGCGCACTTTTCGATGAATTCAGTGGGAATTTTCGTCGCATCTGCGAAGAAAACTTACCAAGCCCCCGGTTTATAAGGGTTTGAAAAAGTTGGCATGTTAATTGATGGCTATTGGCCGCCTTGTGGGTGATATCACCTATCGGCGCATCCAACATCACGAGGGACAAGGGAATGTTCTCACCGGCCAACCAGCCCCATTTCAATTTGACCATCGATGGCGCGGACAGCGATTTCCAGGTGCTGTCGTTCACCGGTCGGGA
>NZ_JBSVWF010000161.1:0-304 GCF_054071635.1 Pseudomonas sp. SDO52101_S400
CGTTGTCGTGGGTTCGATCCCCATCGTCCACCCCATATTTCGAAAGGCGCCAGATGTAACAGTCTGGCGCCTTTGCTTTAAAAAGCTTCATCTGCGGATGTGGTGGAATTGGTAGACACACTGGATTTAGGTTCCAGCGCCGCGAGGCGTAAGAGTTCGAGTCTCTTCATCCGCACCAGTCAAAGCTTCATTCATGCCGTTGGCCGGGTGAAGTTCTACAAAGAAGTTGTTTGGCTTCTTTGGCACGCAATATGGTGGGCGTAGCTCAGTTGGTAGAGCACGGGATTGTGACTCCCGTTGTCGT
>NZ_JBSVWF010000162.1:0-295 GCF_054071635.1 Pseudomonas sp. SDO52101_S400
CCTTCGGGTTATGAGCCCGACGAGCTACCAGACTGCTCCATCCCGCGTCTGTGTGGCGGCATTCTACAGGCGAACGGCGAGGTGTCAACCGTTAATCCCGCGAAGGGTCAAATAAGCGTGAAATCGCGTCAATCCGTCGCAGGAGGGCGGTAAGTTTCGGAATTGCAAAGGATTCCTGTTTGGCCCGGATGATTGCCGAATGAAAAACAGACACGCACAAAAAAGGCCACTCTTTCGAGTAGCCTTTTTTGATGTTTGGTTGCGGGAGCCGGATTTGAACCGACGACCTTCGGGT
>NZ_JBSVWF010000163.1:0-295 GCF_054071635.1 Pseudomonas sp. SDO52101_S400
CCTGGAGCGAAGGAAGTTACATCGGCAAGCCGGAATGGCCGTTGAATCCGCCGGGTGCTGAGGACGTGCCGAGTCAGGTGCAGGCGATGGTGGCGCAGGCGTTGCCGAGCAAGAACTGGGACTTGTTGGAGAAGGGCAAGGAATTGGCACAGACAGGGATGGGTGCGGTGCAGACCGCACAAGGCGCGATGCAAACGGCGCAGCAGGTGAAGGGGGCAGTGCAGGGCGGCATGGCCGGGCTGCCGAAACTGGCGAGTGCGGCGATGCCGAGTGCGTCGGGGATTCTCGGGGCGGC
>NZ_JBSVWF010000164.1:0-287 GCF_054071635.1 Pseudomonas sp. SDO52101_S400
TGCCTGGGCAAGTTGCACCGACTTGAAATACCGAGTCGAACTCAGGATTTGAAGAGCATGAAGATCGGCTCCCATTTCCCCTATGGAAGGGACTGACTGAGGTGCCTGGGCAAGTTGCACCGACTTGAAATACCGAGTCGAACTCAGGATTTGAAGACACGAAGATCGGCTCCCTGTTCCCTTATGGAAGGGACTGACCGAGGTGTTTGGACAAGTTGCACCGACTTGAAATACCGAGTCGAACGCAGGATTTGAAGAGCACGAAGATCGGCTCCCTTTCCCCCTAT
>NZ_JBSVWF010000165.1:0-287 GCF_054071635.1 Pseudomonas sp. SDO52101_S400
AGGTGCTGGTGACCTTACGGTCGTGGAAGTTCGAGTCTTCTTCTGGGCACCAATTTCGAGTTTGAGACTAGATCAGTTTCAAGACTCACACAAAAACCCGCGAAAGCGGGTTTTTTGCATTCTAAGCCGTCATTTTCTTAAAACTGATTTATTAAAATCAAATCAGGGGTTTACAGATCAAAAGACGCTCCGTATAGTGCGCCACATCAACAGCGGCAACGCTGAAGATGAAGCCCAGATGGTGAAATTGGTAGACACGCCAGCTTCAGGTGCTGGTGACCTTACGG
>NZ_JBSVWF010000166.1:0-282 GCF_054071635.1 Pseudomonas sp. SDO52101_S400
CTGTCACGCCGGGGGTCGCGGGTTCGAGTCCCGTCCGCTGCGCCATATTCGGTAACCTGGAACACTGAACGCCAGGTCACCACGGAAGAACCCGCCAAGGCGGGTTTTTTTCTGCCTCGAGTTGTACATGCGGAATGTGTCGTTTCACCGGTTTTCGGATTTTTTTGAAAAAAAACTTCAATTAAATCAACACTTTACGAAAACTTGTGGCATAATGCGTCCCGTAACGAAGCGAAGGGTGATTAGCTCAGCTGGGAGAGCGTCTGCCTTACAAGCAGAATG
>NZ_JBSVWF010000167.1:0-279 GCF_054071635.1 Pseudomonas sp. SDO52101_S400
TAGAGGAGGCATAGTCATACGGCGGAACACCACCGCTCGCAACCCGAACACCCGTATTGCCAATCGAGTCCAACCCGGTTTTCGGCCATCCCGGAATCTTCACCGAAAACCCGTCCAGCATCATCATGGTCGGAACAATATAGAGCGCCAACCGCTCAATATCCCAAGGATCGGACTCAAGTTGATCCCCGGCTTTTTCCTTCGCAGTAAAACGGTGTGGTCCTACCGCTATCGATATGAACTTGCTTTGCCACTTGTAATCCGTTCCGACTGTGACTT
>NZ_JBSVWF010000168.1:0-270 GCF_054071635.1 Pseudomonas sp. SDO52101_S400
GGAGGGAGAGGGGACTGACCGAGTTGTTTGGGAGAGGTACGCCGACGTGACATACCGAGGTGAACTCGGGTTATAAAATGCATGCAACTCGAATCGTGCTTCCTCTGCCTCCTTTGCTTCCTTTGCTTCCTTTGCTTCCTCCCCTTCTTCTGCTCCTGCTTCAGTTTCAGTTTCAGTTTCAGTTTCAGTTTCAGTTTCAGCTTCTGCTTTCGCTCCCACCACTCAACACGATGAGCGTTAGCTCGAGTAAAGCTTTTGACGTGCCGGCCC
>NZ_JBSVWF010000169.1:0-261 GCF_054071635.1 Pseudomonas sp. SDO52101_S400
TCCCGACCGGTGAACGACAGCACCTGGAAATCGCTGTCCGCGCCATCGATGGTCAGATTGAAATGGGGCTGGTTGGCCGGTGAGAACATTCCCTTGTCCCTCGTGCAGTGTTGCGATGCGCGCCTGATCAATAAGGATCTGGCGGCAAAAAATCTTTGAGTAGTAAAGGTGCCTCGACCGGCGAAACCGGCCGAGGCGGTACAACCATCAGCCGTAATTAAACGACTGGAGCACGCCAGTCATCGGAACCCGAAGTACCGG
>NZ_JBSVWF010000170.1:0-255 GCF_054071635.1 Pseudomonas sp. SDO52101_S400
CCAGACGTTCGGCGGTTTCCGGCAGGTCCTTGTGGTGTTTCGATTCGTTCGGGCGTGGCTCGGTGGTGATCAGCAATCCCGCGCCCGCACGCACGGCGCCATGGCGATCGGTGCGCAACTCGAAGCCTTCGCCCCGTGGCTGACCGCCGCTCGGACGTGGATGGGTCAGGTAACCGAGGTTGATCGCACTCGCGCCGTGATCACTGCGCAGCGCGATGCTGATTTCGCTGGTGGTGTCGTCGATGCGCAGTTCGT
>NZ_JBSVWF010000171.1:0-255 GCF_054071635.1 Pseudomonas sp. SDO52101_S400
ACGAACTGCGCATCGACGACACCACCAGCGAAATCAGCATCGCGCTGCGCAGTGACCACGGTGCGAGCGCGATCAACCTCGGTTACCTGACCCATCCACGTCCGAGCGGCGGGCAGCCACGGGGCGAAGGCTTCGAACTACGCACCGACCGCCACGGCGCCGTGCGTGCCGGCGCCGGTCTGTTGATCACCACCGAACCGCGCCCGAACGAATCGAAACACCACAAGGACCTGCCGGAAACCGCCGAACGTCTGG
>NZ_JBSVWF010000172.1:0-251 GCF_054071635.1 Pseudomonas sp. SDO52101_S400
ACAGTGGCGATAAACGGTATTTATTTCCGCGACTGTTACGGGGCCTCTGCTGGATGAATTCACTTTGCCGCGCCGGATGCTTCTGGTAGCAACGGTCGGCCCTACAACACGTAGCGCTTCCATCGCGAGGACGAAACGGTCGAGGTTGAAGTACGCGGCGACTACCTCAGCGACGACGGCGAAGTCGCGCGCCGCTGGGCACGGCATTGCCTACAAGGCCTGGCTCGACGTGGCGGAAGACGTGCGCGCCG
>NZ_JBSVWF010000173.1:0-247 GCF_054071635.1 Pseudomonas sp. SDO52101_S400
TCGTCAAGATTAAATTCCGAAACCCCAATTGCGAAAGCAGTTGGGGTTTTGTTTTAGTAGAAGTTCCCGTTTTTGCTGGCACGTTACCGTGGTAACGGGCCGGTCACAGAATTTCTTGACGACCATAGAGCGTTGGAACCACCTGATCCCATCCCGAACTCAGAAGTGAAACGATGCATCGCCGATGGTAGTGTGGGGTTTCCCCATGTGAGAGTAGGTCATCGTCAAGATTAAATTCCGAAACCCC
>NZ_JBSVWF010000174.1:0-231 GCF_054071635.1 Pseudomonas sp. SDO52101_S400
AAATGCACTCGTAGCTCAGCTGGATAGAGTACTCGGCTACGAACCGAGCGGTCACAGGTTCGAATCCTGTCGAGTGCACCATTTAAGAGTCAATTGCAGCGATGTAAATGACTCGGCTTCAACCAGGTGTGATCTGGTCTAACAAACACAAATGCACTCGTAGCTCAGCTGGATAGAGTACTCGGCTACGAACCGAGCGGTCACAGGTTCGAATCCTGTCGAGTGCACCAT
>NZ_JBSVWF010000175.1:0-228 GCF_054071635.1 Pseudomonas sp. SDO52101_S400
GCGAGGATCTGCTCGACGCAGGCGACGCTGGCTTCGATCTGCGCAGCGGCGCTGTAGTCGAGGGTCAGTTTGACCGGGTTCTGGTAGACATCACGCAGTTGGGCCAGGCTCAGTTGGCCAGGGATCAGGTTCAGTGCAGTCATGTTCAGGCTCCTTTAACCGAAGTAATCATTGGCAGGTTCAGGCCCTGCTCCTTGGCGCAGTCGATGGCGATCTGGTAACCGGCAT
>NZ_JBSVWF010000176.1:0-227 GCF_054071635.1 Pseudomonas sp. SDO52101_S400
CTCCCGAAACGTCGGACCGCCCGGAGGGAGAGGGGACTGACCGAGGTGTCTTGCGTCATACATCGACCTGAATGTTCGACGTCGATTATGGGTTCAGGCAGCCGAATGCTTTTCGGCGATTGTTGATTCAATCGAGTTCGGTCAAGTCGGCGTATCTCTTCAATATTCCCCAATCAGTCCCCTCTCCCTCCGGGCGGTCCGACGTTTCGGGAGGGTTAGGGTGAGGG
>NZ_JBSVWF010000177.1:0-218 GCF_054071635.1 Pseudomonas sp. SDO52101_S400
CCGTTGTTCGGCCAGCCGGATTGGTTCCTCGGGATCCTGCCGAGCCAGCAGGGCAACTTGAAGGTATTGGACACCGCGCGTTGGGTGATGCCCGACCGCTACCGCGATGACTTCCGCCAGGGCCTGCAATACGTTATTTCGGTCCAGGGCTACGAGTGGGGGCTGGCGGTGCATCAGGTCAGCCGCTCATTGCGCCTGGACCCGAACGAAATCAAATG
>NZ_JBSVWF010000178.1:0-217 GCF_054071635.1 Pseudomonas sp. SDO52101_S400
TTCTGTGAGACTATAACTATTAAAGGAATTGTCTTCACAATGATGTTACAGCAATTTTAAGGTAACGATTTGCATCGAACTGATTATTACCTCAACAATGAATGCTATATTTATTAATTTCAACCTTCCTAAAGAAACGTTTGAGGGTAAATGCACAATTCAAGAATACAAGCACTTGAAAATAAACGTGACTACATTGTTTAGATTCACCTGTTCC
>NZ_JBSVWF010000179.1:0-216 GCF_054071635.1 Pseudomonas sp. SDO52101_S400
CTGTCACGCCGGGGGTCGCGGGTTCGAGTCCCGTCCGCTGCGCCATATTCGGTAATCTGGAACACTGAACGCCAGGTCACCACGGAAAGCCCGCCAAGTGCGGGCTTTTTGCTGTCTGGCGATTGGCTTTTTGCTCGTCCGGGCACGAAAAAAGCGACCTGACAGACTGTGTGAAAACGCACTGAAGGCCAGCCCAACAAACGCCCCGACTTGTTC
>NZ_JBSVWF010000180.1:0-211 GCF_054071635.1 Pseudomonas sp. SDO52101_S400
AGCACGACCTTGCCAAGGTCGGGGTCGCGAGTTCGAGTCTCGTTTCCCGCTCCAATTTTAAACGGCATTGCTTTCGGGCAGTGTCGAGTGAAACCAGAACCAAGTCTTCGGATACGGATCTGGACACCGAAACACACACCATGTGTTCCGGGTAGCGTGTCCCCTTCGTCTAGTGGCCTAGGACACCGCCCTTTCACGGCGGTAACAGGGG
>NZ_JBSVWF010000181.1:0-210 GCF_054071635.1 Pseudomonas sp. SDO52101_S400
CCGCCGCCTCGGTCGGGCCATACAGGTTGTACAGACCGATAGCCGGCAGTTGCTGCTTGAAGCGTCGCACCAGCGCGCCCGGCAGGGCTTCGCCGCTGCACATCACTCGCACCAGCCCGTTGGCCTGGCTGACATCGCCGTGGGCGAGGAACACATCAAGCATGGACGGCACAAGGTGCAGCGTGGTGATGTGCTCGGCGGCGATCACGT
>NZ_JBSVWF010000182.1:0-203 GCF_054071635.1 Pseudomonas sp. SDO52101_S400
GCTCAAGGTCACGGTCACCGGAGTGCCCGCAGCGTTGGTCAGGGTCGCGGTGTAGATGATCGAACCACCCTCGGCGACCGAATTGGTGGCGCTAAGCGTCAGATTGGTAGTGTCGACGGTGTCGGTCACGGTGGTGCTGACCGGGGTCTTGTCGGCTACCAGATTTTCGTAGTTGCCACCGGTTACGCCGGTAATCGCGTTGG
>NZ_JBSVWF010000183.1:0-201 GCF_054071635.1 Pseudomonas sp. SDO52101_S400
CAACGATGTTCACATCCAGAGAAGCATTTGCCGTGGTGCCGTTGTCATCCACCACGGTGACGGCGAATTGCTCGCTCAGCGTATTAGCGCCGTTGGCGGTCGGATGCGCGTCGTTGTGGTCGAGGGTGTAGCTGTAACTGACGACGCCGGTCGTGGCATTGAACCCGGTGATGGTCAGCGTGCTGCCCAGCGGAGTCGTGA